>NZ_JBHWIJ010000065.1:0-12326 GCF_042732255.1 Kitasatospora sp. NPDC059803
GCTACGACAAGGCCGACTGGCAGCGGATCCAGACGGAGATGGCCGACCTCAACACCCGCCTGGTCGAGGCGCGCGCCCCCCGCGGACCCCCCGCCCCCGGCGCCCCCCCCGCTGCCCGGATGTCCCGGACGGGCGCCGCAGGGTTGGCTGGACGCATCCGAACCAACCGATCCGAAAGGCCGTCACCCGTGCTCCTGCGCAAGACCGTCCGCCGCCGCGCCGCCCGCGCCACCGCCGTCGCCGCCCTCGCCGCCGCCCTGGGCGCCACCGCCATGACCGGAAGCGCCCAGGCGATCGTCAACGGCCACGACTCCACCGAGCGCTACCCGTTCATGGCCACGATCCCGATGAGCGCCAAGCAGATAGCCGACGGCACCTGCGGCGCCACACTGATCGACCCCCAGTGGGTCCTCACCGCCGCCCACTGCGTCCAGGGCTACCCGGGCAGCGAGCTGACGCTCGACGGCACCGTGCGCATCGGCAGCGCGCACCGCAAGAGCGGCGGCACCGTCCGGGCCATCACCCGCACCGTCGTCCACCCCGGCTTCAGCTTCGGCGACGGCCAGACCCGCCCCAACTACGACGACCTCGCCCTGGTGCGCCTGGACCGCCCCGTCGCCCAGCGGCCCGCCCCCGTCGCCGAACGCCCCGGCCCGCCCGGCACCCCGACCCGGCTGCTCGGCTTCGGCACCGTCCTCGACACCCCCAAGTACGAGGACATGGTCTTCCCGGACCGCCTCCAGGAACTCGACACCCGCCGCGCCGCCGCGGCCGACTGCGCCCCCGGCTTCGCCGGCCCCACCCGCCTGTGCACGACCAGCCCCACCCCGAAGGCCATGGCCTGCTTCGGCGACTCCGGCGGCCCGCAGATCCAGCGCGGCCGCGGCGGCCGCTGGGAGCTCATCGGCACCACCTCCGGCCCCGGCGCCCCGGGCGTGCCCTGCTCCGAAGGTCCGGGCCTGTACACCGACGTGCGCGCCTACGCCGACTGGATCCGGGCCACCATCGCCGCCGGCTGACCCGGCTGACCGGCCTTGGCCTGACTGACTGACTGGCTGACCGGCCTGGCTGACCGGCGTATCCGGCCGACCGCCCGACCCCGGCGGCCGGATGCGCCGACCGACCCGACGGTAAAGTCCCAGGTGAGCACCGTCGCGCCCGAGGAGACCCCGCCATGCCGACCGACCCCGCCACCGGAGCCGCCGCCGACCGCCCGCCGATCGCGCGGTACGGGCTGGGCACCGCAGCCGTCGGCCGGCCCGGCTACATCACCCTCGGACGCGACGGCGACCTGCCCGCCGAACGCACCGTCGAGGCGCTGCGCGACCGCACCCACGCCCTGCTCGACGCCGCCTACGCCGCCGGCGTGCGCTACCTCGACACCGCCCGCTCCTACGGCCGCGCCGAGGAGTTCGTCGCCCAGTGGCTCGCCGAACACCCCCAGGCCGCCGCCGAGGTGACGGTCGGCAGCAAGTGGGGCTACACCTACACGGCCGGCTGGCAGACCACCGGCGTGGCCGCGCACGAGGTCAAGGAGCACTCCACGGCGGTGTTCGACCGCCAGATCCACGAGACCCGCTCCCTGCTGGGCCCGCACCTGGACGTCTACCTGGTCCACTCCGTCACCCCCGACAGCCCCGCCCTGACCGACACCGCCCTGCACGCCCGCCTGGCCGACCTGGCCGGACAGGGCGTGCGGGTCGGCCTGTCCACCAGCGGCCCGGCCCAGGCGGACACCATCCGCGCCGCCCTGGCCGTCACCGTGGACGGCCGCCCGCTGTTCAGCGCCGTCCAGGCCACCTGGAACCTGCTCGAACCCTCCGCCGCCCCCGCCCTGGCCGAAGCCCACGCCGCCGGCTGGCTGGTCGTCGTCAAGGAGGCCATGGCCAACGGCCGCCTCGCCGGGCGCAACGCCACCGGGAACGACACCGCCGCACTGCGCGCCCTCGCCGCCCGCACCGGCGCCCCCCTCGACGCCCTCGCCCTGGCCACGGCCGCCGCCCAGCCCTGGGCCGACCTCGTCCTGTCCGGCGCGGCGACCGTCGACCAGCTCGCCTCCAACCTCACCGCCGCCACCCTGCACCCCGACCCCGACGACCTGGCCGCCCTCGCCGTCCTGGCCGAACCCGCCCCGGCGTACTGGCGCACCCGCGCCGCCCTGCCCTGGGCCTGAACCACCCCCGCCGCACCGCGGGCCCGAACCCCGCCGCCCGACCCCCCTGCCCGAACTCCCTTGTCAGTGACCGCCCCTACGGTGGCCCCATGACCTCGGACCTGTCCCGTCTCCTGCCCGCCACCCTCCCGCCCGGCCGCCTGGTCGGCGGCGAGGACGGGCCGGAGCCGCTGCTGTGGATCAGCGACGCCCCCGCCCCCGCCGGCCTGTGGCAGCAACTCCACCGCGCCCACCCGCAGTCCGGCCTGTGGCCGCTGCTGCTCGTCCCCCTCGGCGACGGCGCCGACTACCGCCCCTGGCTGTCCGGTGAACTCTTCCCGGCCTCCGCCTCCGACCCCACCCTCTACGACCCCGACGCCCTGCTGCGCCGCTGGTGGCAGCAGCTCGGCGGCGCCGACGAGGACGGGTCCGAGGACCCGCTCGGCTCCGAGGACGCCGCCGAACTCCACGCCGCCCTGGCCCCCTTCGGCCCCGCCTGGCCCGGCACCGCCCCCGCCGCGGCCGTCCCCGACGGCGCCCCCGGCATCGAGGCCCGCGGCCTGGCCGACGTGCTGCTGTCCGTACGGGACGCGCGCCTGGGCCTGGTCGAGGCGGGCAGCGGCGCCGAGGCACTGGTCGCCTGCGGCTGGAGCGGCCCGCTCAACCACGAGGACGACACCGCCAAGATCGCCGCCGTGCTCGCCGACTGGGAGCGCCGCTTCGGCGCCCAGGTCGTCCAAGTCGGCTTCGACACCCTGGAGTTGAGCGTCGCCGTCCCGCCCGCCACGCTCGCCGAGGCCCTCCCGCTGGCCGCCGAGCACACCGCCCTCTGCCCCGACCTCGTCTTCCAGGGCACCGGCACCCTGACCGCCTACGCCGAAGGCCTCGTCGCCGCCCACCAGTGGTCGTTCTGGTGGGACTGACCCGGCACCCGCTCCCGCCACCGGGCCCGGATCCACCGGACCAGTACTGAAGGGGTCGGGCTATCCGTTGTGTGCTTCGAGCTCGGTCGCCGGCGCTTGTTGGGTGGCCGCCCACGACGCCAGGAGCGCCAGATTGTCAGCGGTCGGTGTGCCCGCGGGTGCGGTGTAGACGTTGAGGTGCAGGCCGGGTTCGGCGGGCAGTCCCAGGGACTCGACGTCCAAGTCGAGCCGGCCCACGATCGGATGGCGCACACGCTTGCGGCCGGACCGGTGCAGCCGCACGTCCTGAGATGCCCACCGCTGCCGGAACAGCTCACTGGACGTCGACAGTTCGCCGACCAGGGTGATCAGCTCCCCGTCGTGCGGATCGCGGCCGGCTTCCATGCGCAGCTTCGCGGCCACGCCGCCGGCAATGTGGTCGTAGTCGACAAAGAAATCCCTGGCCGCCTCGGGGTTCAGATAGACGAACCGCGCCGTGTTCGCGGGCCGTCGCGAGTCGGCCAGCACCGGCGAATACAGCGCGCGAGCGAGTCGGTTCATGGCGAGCACGTCGTAGCGGCCGTTACCGATCCAGGCCGGCGCACCGGAGATCGCGTCGAGCACCTGCTGCAGCGTCGAGCGCACCGTCACGGCAGGCCTGCGCCGGCGTGGGCCGCTGGGCGCCGTGGACTGGCGCGCGAGGTGGAACAGGTGGTCGCGCTCGGCCTCGTCGAGTTGCAAGGCAGAGGCCAGCGCGTCGAGCACGCCATCGGAGGCACCGGCGAGCCTGCCGCGCTCCATGCGCACGTAGTAGTCGACCGATACCCCCGCCAGCAGCGCCACCTCCTCGCGGCGCAGACCCTTGACCCGACGGTTGCCGCCGTAAGCGGGCAGGCCCGCCTGCGCGGGTGCGATGCGGGCGCGACGCGAGCTGAGGAACTCCCGGATCTCGGTGCGCAGATCCATCGTGGCCATCCCCTCACCGTAGGCCGGTCCCGCAGTCTAAGGGGTGCCCGATGCGGTCGTCGCGATGCCGCCGTCCACCGGGATGACGGTGCCCGTGAGGTAGGACCCGGCCCGGCTGGCGAGAAACACGGCGATACCCGCCATGTCGTCGTCGCGGCCGATCCGGCGCAGAGGGGCCGCCGCCGCGATCGTGTCGCCGACGGCATCGAGCGTGGACGCCGTCATCCGCGACGGGAACACTCCCGGTGCCACCGCGTTCACCGTGACGTGCTGCGGGCCCAGCTCCCTGGCAAGCACCCTGGTGAGTTGATGAAGAGCCGCTTTGCTGCTGGCGTACGAGTAGTTGGGCGACTGGGCGACGTGGATGGCGGCGATACTGCCGATGTTGATGATCCGCGCGGGATCATCCGCGGTGCCCGCTCTGCGAAGTGCCGGGAGCAGCGCCTGCACCAGCCAGAACGGCGACTTGAGGTTGAGGTCGATCACCGCGTCCCAGGCCTCGTCCGGAAACGTCTCCAGCGGCTCGCGCCACATCGCCCCCGCGTTGTTGACAAGGATGTCCAGGCGTTCCGAGTCGACCTGGACGAGATCGGCGAGGCGCTGACACTCGTCGTGCCTGGACAGGTCGGCGGGGATCGCTTGAACGTCGCCGAATTCGGACAGCAGCTGCTGTGCCTCCGCGCACGCGTCCGCCTTGCGCGAGCTGATGACGACACGGGCGCCCGCCTGGAGAAGGCCGCGCGCTATCATCAGCCCGATTCCCCTGGTGCCGCCGGTGACAAGGGCGTACTTCCCGCTCAGATCGAAAAGTTCCGCGTGAGCGGTGAATTGATTGTCCGCCATTGGTCTCCGTCCCTTCTGCCGTCGAAGAACGCGCCGACACGGTCGCGCATTCGGGGCAGCTGAATTGAACTGATGGGGGTGAAGCTGCAGCGTGTGTCCATGGTGACAGGCGTTTTGAACGTCCGGGAGACCCTGGTGATACAGGTACTGCGAGAGCCCCCCTTGCCTGATGCGCTGACCCCGGCACCCGTTCCCACCGCCGAGTTCGGGGCCGTCGGGGACGTCGAGCCACCGCAGGCCGTGCCTCGCCAGGCTCGCCCATCGTCTGGGCAGATGTGGTTCAGCGTCGGCTCGTCATCCAGAGCGACACCGTCAGGCGCCGCCGCCCCCGGACCGTCTGAAAGAGGCTCTGCCCGCGCTTTCGTGAATGATCTTCGAGGTGCTTGCTGCGGATTGAGTAGCCTCTCGCCATGACCGAGATCAAGCCGACCAATCCTCAGACCGAAGCCGACCGTGGGCGCGTGGCACTCTGGCTGGATCCTGGCGATCTGGCCTGGCTGGCTCGGCACTGCTGCTGCCCGGACGACGCGACCGAGGAGGTGAAAGACCGCTGCGGCCGTATCCGCTTCCGCGCGAGCGCCGCGCTGCACAAGAGTGGTCGAACGAGCTGACCACAGCCCTCGCGGCCCACCTGAAGATCATTCACGGAACTGCGGTCAGAACGCCACCCGGTGACAGACGCGGCCCGAAAACTCCCTGGACCGTCCGACCCGTCTCGGCCATGATCCTCACGTGGCCACCTACCTCGAGTCCGAGCGCCTGACCCTCCGCCCCTTCGCCGCCGCCGACGCGGACCTGCTGATCGAGCTGGACAGCGACCCGGCGGTGATGCGCTACCTGAACGGCGGCGCTCCAACCCCGCCAGAGGAGGTCCGCGACCTCGCCATCCCCAGCATCCTCGCCGGCTACGAGCGCTGGAATCATGACCTCGGCCTGTTCGCCGCGGACGAGAAGGACGGCGGCGCGTTCGTCGGCTGGTTTTGCCTGCGTCCGCTGCGCAGCGGCCCGCGTGAGGAGGCCGAACTCGGCTATCGCCTGCGCCAGGCGGCCTGGGGCCGGGGCTACGCCACCGAAGTCTCGCAGGCGCTGCTGGCGAAGGGGTTCGCCGAGCTCGGCATCCGCATGGTCTGGGCCGAGACGATGACCGTGAACCGCCCTTCGCGTAACGTCATGGAGAAGCTCGGGATGACGCTCGCGGAGAACATCCCCACGCCGGACTACATGATGGCGGTCGAGGGTTCCGAGCACGGGGGTGTGCGGTACGAGATCACGAAGGAGCAGTGGGAGCGGCGGCAGGCGTAGGCGGCGAGAGGCGCGGCGCCCGTGGATGTGAAGTCATCGGCCCGCGCGGCCTTGTCTCATCACGCCCTATCGGGCATATCCCGGCAGCATCTTGCCGAACTCGTCGCTGAGCTCGTCCCTGCCTGGGAGGCGCAGCAGGAGTCTGCGCTGCGGGAGCGGCGCGGCGGCGACCGCCGCCCCGGCGTCAAGGTGCATGTCGACGAGGGCTACCGGGGCCTCGCCAACCAGTTCCCACGCCAGGTCACGGCCCCACCCCGCGAGCCGAAGAAGGACGCGACCCTCGGCGAGCAGCACGCCTGGCGGCACGAACGCCGAGCGCAGTCCTCCAACCGGATCTGCGTGGAACACGCCAACGCCGAGTACAAGCAGTGGCGCAGCGCTACACCGGCCGCCGCGAATACTTCGCCGAGACCAAAGCCGCCATAGCCGGCCTGGTCTCCGACCGGTCAGCCCGCCGGGCCACCCGCAAGACGAGCAAAGAACTCGTCCTCGCCGCCGACGCCCGCCCGACGTCCTGCTGATCAATCCCAGGCGGATTGCTCAGCCGAGCCTGCCCAGATTCTTATCGCTCCCCAAGCCGTCAGCCCCCGTTCTGCAGCTGCTGGAGCAGGTCGGCGTCGCCCTCCATCCGCAGCGAGCCGTTCGGGATGCGCATGTACATGAGCAGGGCCATCTCGCTCGCCGTGCCGTAGATGGCGGCGGTGGGCTTGCTCTCGGCGGCCTCCGCCGCGGTGAGGCGGGTGAAGCGGGAACCGGCGGCGTCCACCGTCTGGCGCCAGGAGCCGGCCTCGGCTGCGTGGTAGTCCATGGTGGCGGGCTCGTGCGGCCACGGGACAGTGACGGTGCAGACGGTGGCCAGGAACTCCTCGATGGCGTCGACCGCCTCGGTCGTCGGCAGCTCCTGCGGCGTACCGGAGGCCAGCTGGGCGTCGTAGGTGTGGATCAGCGACTCGTGGACGCGGCGGCGGGCCACGGCGGCCCCCGTGTGCGGCGAGGCCAGCGGCTCCCACCAGGCCCAGCAGGCCCGGTCCGGGCCGGCCTCGCGCAGAGCGGCAAGCAGCTGCTCCGTCGAGTCGGCCAGCCAGGCTATGAGGGCCTCGCGCTCCCTGGGCGCCGCCAGCCCGTCCTTGCTCGGCCGCTCGTCGCCCGGCGCGGTGTTCAGCACGATGTAGGCCCAGAAGCGGTCCCCCTCACTGAGGTGGTTCGCCAGGTCGTACAGCGTCCAGCCCGGGCAGGACGGGACGTCGGCGTCGAGGCTGGGGGCAGCGGCGACGGCGGCGCGGAACGCGGCGGACCGCTCGTCGATCATCTGCAGCAGGGTGGGGAAGGAGAATTGCTCAGTCACGCAGACCTTGTATCACCCGGACCGGAACTCTCGCACTCGATTTAAGGCCCCAAAATGAGATGTCCTCTTAACTCCACTGCCAGCATGGCCAATTCACGACAACCTGATACGCGATGCCATCAGTACACCTTGGGTAGCCTGAAGTTCTAACCTGGTTCGGTGTTCGAGGGCGCCGGGCCGGGCCGGCTGGGTTGCGGAAGTGCCAGGGCTGCGGGATCCGACTGAGGTCGGAAGGTTTGGCCGGGGTGGCACTTCAGCGTGCGGTGACCCAGTACGCCCCGAGCGGGCGGTTGCCATGCGGTGCGGCGACGGCCCGCAGGACGTCGCTCTGGCTGAGGACGAGTTGCCGTACCGGTTCGGACAGCGCGGCCAACCGTTCTCCTCCGGTGATCAGGTCGAGACAGGCGGCGATCTCCCAGTCCGCGTCCTGGAGTGCGTCGGTGTCGACCGGCCCGTCGCCGTCCGCTGTCCAGCCCGCCTCGGGCAGGAGCCGCAGCAGCGCCTCGCGGGAGAAGGACGTGCGGATGTTGCCCTCGCCGTGTGAGCCTGCAGCCTCGATCTGGCCCTGGATCAATACTGCGAGCAGGTGCGCCAGCTGGTCGCCGCAGGAGGGCGTCAGGTCCCACTCGGTGAACCACAGCCGCCGCGCCCAGGGCCGCACCCGGGCCAGCGTGTCGCGCAGCTGCCCGAGCGAGGCGAAGTACCAGGAGCAGTGGGTGAGCACGACGTGGTCGAAGGCGTCGGAGGGGAAGTCGACCGACAGGTCGCGGACATCCGTGCTGAAGCGGAAGTCGATGCGCGGCCCGACCGGGCTCGCCGCGAGCCGGGCCGCCGATTCCCCGAGCGTGACCGGCGCCCCGTAGGTCGGATCGGCGACATCGACGGCCACCACGCGTCCCTGGGGTCCGACAGCCTCCGCGAGAACGGCGGTCATATCGCCCTGCCCGCAACCCAGTTCGAGGACGGTGGATCCGGGCTCGATGTCCCAGCTCTCCACGAGTGAAGCGCGGTGGCGTGTCTGTATCAGCTGAGCATCCGGGCTGTGGTCGGCAGCGGCCATGGTCTTCACGAGCAACGGAATCCTGGCGTGGAGATCGAAGTGCTTCACACAATCCTCAGTGGCTATTCGGCGAACCGGTGAGGACGAGGGTACGAGACGCCCCTTGGCGGCGCCTGCGATTTCTCGCTCGAGTCCTGCTCACGACAACAGCAGATCCGATCAGAGTTCAGTGAGAATCGGTCTACCTTCGGTGAGCGGGGACAGCGGCCGGCGAGCGGCAACACCCACTGCAGCCTCGATGAGTTCACCGCTCCGTGCTCCTTCTTCCCATGCAAGCGAAGGGCTGCCGGATCCAGAGCGAGAGTGTCAGGTGCCGCCGCCCCGAGCCGGGTCGGCGGCACCATCGAGCAGCGTCAGTTGGCGCCGAACTCGCCGGTGCGGACGGCGGTGACGAAGGACTGCCAGGCGTCGGCGGGGAAGACGAGGGCCGGGCCGTGGGGGTCCTTGGAGTCGCGCACGGGCATGACGCTCGGGAAGCCGGGCGCGATCTCGACGCATTGCCCCCCGTCAGTGCTGTGGGAGGACTTGACCCAGTGGGCAGAGGACAGGTCGGGGCGGAAGCTCATGGTGCCAGTTCCTTCCGGATGCTTCTGATCATGGCCAGGGACTCGGCCCTGGGCGGCGCGTCTACCTGAAGACGATCGTATCTCCTGCGCCACGTCACGACAGTGGCCCGATCGCGTTCGAGGAAACCCCGGTGCAGTGTCTCGGTGTACCCGAACTGGGTGTTGTCCCCGACGGTCAGCAGCGTGACGGCTGAGCGGAACGATCGGTGGACCCCCATGGTGAAGGGGACGACCTGCATCAGGACGTTCGGCAGTCCTTCGGCCAGGTCTTCGAGCCGCTGGAGCTGTTCCACCATGACGGCGGGACCACCGAGCCGCCATCGAAGAGCACTCTCGTCGAGGGCGACGAAGACCAGGGGCGGGGGCGTGCGCTCCAGGAACTTCTGCCGGGCCATCCGGAAGTTGAGACGTTCCTCGGCCTGGTCGGCGGTGACCTCGCCCAGATCCACGGCGCCGGCCAACTCGGCCTCGGCGTAGGCCCGGGTCTGGAGCAAACCAGGAATGGCGCCAATTTCGAACAGCCTTATCTCCGTGGCCTGGGTCTCGTGCTTGGCGAATTCGGCGAATCCCTCGGCGAGACCGGCGCTGTTGGAGGCCTGAAGCCACATCAGCGTCAGGGAGCCGTGGGTCCCGAGGACTTCGTCCGCCTTCTCGGCGAATCGTCTCGACACCTGCTTCGTGGCAGTTTCAGCGACCGAGATCGTGGACGGGTGGCACCCGATGCGCCTCGCAAGCTGGCCCTGGGTGAGGCCGGCCGCCACTCGTGACCTGCGAAGCAGTACTCCGAAGGGGGCCCAGCGGCTTGACTCTGGATCGATTTCCCTGATGTTCACCATGGGTGCTCCAACGTGGATGCCCTGGAAGACAAGTCCATCTTCGCTTCCGATGCTAGGTGGCGCGGGGCCACCATGTGCACAGAACGTGAAACATCGATCGCGGAGGGTTTTCTCATGGCCCATGACCAGGTTCCCCGCCTCCACGGCTACGGCGTGCGCTGGGACACCGAGGCCCGCCTCTACCGGGTCCGGAACGAGCTCACCCGGGATTGGCTGCGCCAACCGGACGGTGAGCTCGGCGGGTTCGGCTCCTTCTCCGAGGCCTGGAGCGCCTGGCGCGTCTTCGAGGTCCACAAGCGGCCGGGGGAGTGAGCGTGTCCTCGATGCTCTCCCGCGTGACCGCCGAGCAGCGGCGGCAGGCCGCCGACGTCCTGGACGACCTGACGGCCGTCCTCGCCCTGGGCGGGGTGAAGTTGCCTTCCGTCGGGGTGGATTGGGAGCACGGCCGCAGGACCGGCTGCTACCTC
Source organism: Kitasatospora sp. NPDC059803 (assembly GCF_042732255.1). NCBI lineage: Bacteria > Bacillati > Actinomycetota > Actinomycetes > Kitasatosporales > Streptomycetaceae > Kitasatospora > Kitasatospora sp. NPDC059803. The sequence goes on from NZ_JBHWIJ010000065.1 coordinate 10,440, forward strand.
ATCGGCCTGGGCTGCGCCCGTCCGTCCGCGCTCCTGCGGGTCGTCGACCTGCTCCGCAAGGGGCTGCGTTACGAGCGCCTGACGCGTGACGGCTGAACTCCTCGCCCGCCTCCTGTGGTTGGCGGGCTTCTCCCTCGTACTCCTCGCCGCCCTCAGAAGGTGAACCGCCCGATGCAAGACCCCCGTCTGCTCGCCAAGCCGCCGGTGTGCCGGCTCGGCTGCCTCGTCCTCGTGCGCAACCCGCGCGGTGACGTTCTCCTCGTCGACCCGGACTACATGGACGGGCTGATCCTGCCCGGCGGCGCCGCGAAGCCGAACGAGCCCCCGCACCTCGCCGCTGCCCGCAACCTGCGCGCCGAGACCGGCCTCAACCTCCGTCTCGCCGCCGTCCTCGCGGTCGACTTCACCCCCGCCGACCGTTACCTGGAGCGCCTCAACCTGGTCTTCGACGGCGGCACGGTGCGCGATGACACCCACCTGACCGTCCCGCCCCGGCACCGCAGCGGCCTGTTCGGTGCCCGCTTCGTCCCCGTCCGCCAACTCCACGACGTCATGGCGCCCTCCCAAGCCGCCCGTGCCACCGAGGCGTTGGCGGGCCGCGCGCTGCCCGTCCTCCTCCACGGACAGCGCGCGACCTGAGGACCGCCGCCGGGTTGGGGTGGTCAGTGCCCACATCGGCCCAGGCGGTGACGCGTTCGGCACTTCGGCACTTCGGCAATGAGAAGGGGCGGGCGCCAGGATCGGCGCCCGCCCTCCCGCGTCCGGGTGCGGTCAGCTCCAGGGGTTGGCCGGCTGGTCGGTGATGGCGGTCCAGAAGCGGGTGCCGGCGGGCAGGGTGCCGTTGGCCCACAGGCCCCAGCCGTTGGCGTCGTGGAACTCGGCCATCCGGAAGCCGGTGCCGAAGTAGCCGGCGCAGAGCTGGTCGGCGGCGGCCCGGCTGGAGAGCTGGCTGCCGGAGGTGGGGATGGTGGCCTTCACCTCGCCGCCGGCCCAGCTGTGGAAGCCGCTGGTGGGGACGCCGGCGGGGGCGGGGCGGCCGTCCTGCTTGAGGCACAGCACGGGCAGCTGCGCGGTGGCGGGGGTGTCGCCGCTGTACGCGTTGCTGCTGTTGTCGTTGCCGACGTGCACGACGTTGTCGGCGCGCTGCTCAAGGGTGGCCCAGGTCATGCCGTTGTGGGTGGCGACGCCGCCGAACAGGGCCACGTAGGTGCTGCGGTAGATGTCCCACTCCTGGTACCCGCCGTCGTTGCAGTCGAACATGTAGAGCCGCCAGCCGCCGCCGCCGATCCTGTGCTCGGTGTTGTCCAGGCACTGGGAGTTGGAGATGTTCTGCAGCCGCACCCCGAACAGGTCGTACCTCGACGTGCTGTCGGCCGCGGTCCACGGCGTGACCCGCCACATCTGCGAGGTGGCGTTGGCGACGCACTCGGCGCTGGAGGGGGTGTAGTCGGCGGTCAGGCAGTAGCGCTGGTCGTTGGTGTTGTTGAGGGTGTAGACGCTCGGCAGGCCCGAGACGGGCTTGAACACCCACTGGCCCGGGCCGTCGGACGGCGCGCAGGGACGCAGGTGCGTGCCCGTCAGTACGCCGTCGGGACAGCGCTCGGACTTCTGGTTGAACAGGACCGTCGAGGGGGTGTCGGCCGAGGCCGAGCCGCCCGGGACCAGCACCAGGCCGGTCAGGGCCAGCGCGATGCCGAGGACGATACGCCGGACTAGCGAACGCACAGAGCTCTCCAAGAAGGGGAGACGACGAGGGACGGCGGCCGGTCCGGAGGGCCCCCCCCCCCCCCCCCGCCCTCCCCCCTGCCCGGGACCGGCCGCCCCGGCAGCGACGGCTCGGCCGCCGCCACCGGCTTCGCCGGCACCTGGTCCACCGCCGCCCCGCAC
>NZ_JBHWIJ010000065.1:12336-14699 GCF_042732255.1 Kitasatospora sp. NPDC059803
ACCGCGGCACTCCCCACCCCACCCCCCACCCCCCCCGGGGCCCCCGCGGGGGGCGGGGGGCGGGGGGGGGGGCCCCCGCGCCCCCCCCGGCCCGCCCCCCCCCGCCAGCGTGTCAGCGTCCGATCAACCGCCGGTATCCCAGCTTTCTGGGGGGTCGTCCGACACCCCGCCTGGTCAGGGGGACGGCCAGGGGCGGCCCGGGCTACGTACCCCCTACCGATCCGCGACGGATTCGCCCCCTCCGCCCCCGCCCGTACCGTCGGAGACCACGGACACCGGACCAACCCCCAGGAGAACAGCGATGACCGCCTACGCGATGGCCCAGGTCCACTCGGTCGAGTTCGGCCCCGACATCGTCGAGTACCTCCAGCGCATCGACGCCACCCTGGACCCCTTCGACGGCCGCTTCCTCATCCACGGCGACCGGATCGAGACCGTCGAAGGCACCTGGGGACAGGACCTCATCCTCATCGAGTTCCCCGACCACCAACGCCTGCGCGCCTGGTACGACTCGCCCGCCTACCAGGAGATCCTCCCGCTGCGCACCCGCCACATGACCGCCGACGTGGTCTTCGCCCAGGGCGTGCCCGCCGGCTACCGCGGCGCCGACGCCCTCAAGCACTGACCGGCCCGGGGGCTCAACGCCCCTGCGTCCGCTCGCGCCACCACCGCACCGTCGCCTCCACCTGCTCCTCCAGCGCGGTCGCGCGCACCGCGAACGCGGCCTCGTAGGCGCAGGCGTCCACCACGAACGGGCGGTCGAACTGGTAACGGACCTCCCGCAGTTCACGCAGCAGCGGGGAGAACAGCCCCGCCGCGCCCAGCAGCGCCTGCGGGAGCCGGCGCACCGCGACCGGTCCGACGCCCGCCTGCGCGGCCAGCCGTTCCACCATCGCGCGCACCGGCAGCGCGGGGGCCGTCGGCACGTGCCAGGCCCGCCCCCAGGCCCGCTCCTCGCCCGCGACCTCGGCCAACGCCCGCGCCACGTCCGGCAGGTACGTCCAGCTGTGCGGCGCGTCCGGGTCGCCGAGCACCGCGATGCTCCGGCCCTTCAGCAGGCCCGGCATCACCCGCGAGGCCAGGTGCCCGCCGTCCGTCACCCCGGGGCCGAAGAAGTCCGAGGCCCGCACCTCGACCGCCCGGATCCGCCCGGCCCCGTGCAGCGCCCGAGCCTGCTCCCACGCCGCCGCCCGCACCCGCCCCTTGGGGCCGGCCGCGGCCAGCGGCAGGTCCTCGGTCATCGGACCGCGCACCGGACCGTAGCCGTAGAGGTTGCCGAGCATGACCAGCACCGCCCCGGTGGCCTCGGCCGCCGCGCACAGCGAGGAGGCCAGCGCCGGCCACCGCGCCGCCCACTGCGGCAGCGGCGGCGCCGCGCAGCCGTAGATCGCCGCTGCGCCGCGTGCGGCCTCCGTCAGTCGCGCGCGATCGCCCGCGTCCAGCGCCACGTGCTCGATGCCGGGCACCGGAGCCCCGCCCCGTGCGGGGCTCCCCGCCCTGGTGACGACCCGTACGGCGTGCCCCTGCCCGGCCAGCAGGCGGGCGGTGGCGGCCCCGGCGGGCCCGTATCCGACAACCACGTGGAAGCTCATCCGCCCCACCCTAGGGTCTGGGGCCGTGGGTGTTGCGGGTGCCGTGGGTGTTACGGGTGTTGCGGATGCTGTGAGTGTTGCGGGTGTTGTGGGGGTGCGGTGCTGGCGGCGGCAAATATTTGGTATGGCAACCGTAAAAGAAGATCTATGCTGACGGTCGTTCACAATCTCTCCGCACAACGCAAGGTGCTGAATGAAGCTGCCCCGGGTGTCCGCCGTCGTCGCGGCCGCCGTCCTGGCCCCCGCCGTCCTCTTCCCGTCGATGGCCTCCGCCGCCGACAACCCCCAGCCGGCCGGCGTCTCGGGCCCTGACACCGCGTCCAAGGGTGCCGAGGACCAGGGGACGGGCCAGGAGGAGCACGACCGCGCCGAGGTGCGGCGCATCCTGGCTGACAAGGAGACCGGCCCGGCTGTGCGTGCGGCGGGGGAGAAGGCCCTCGCGGGCACGGCCGCCGACGTGCGGCACTTCCTGGACGTCGAACTCGACGAGCGGCGCCAGCCCGACAACCGGCTGAAGGTCGTCTGGATCACCAACGGTGCCGGGCCGGTACTGAAGAAGGCGGCCGACAAGGCGCTGCGGGGCAGTTACCAGGACATCCTGGACTTCCTGAAGGAGGGTCAGTTCACGGCCCGCGCCGAGGATGAGGACCGCGCCAAGGTGCAGGGCATCCTGGCCGACAAGGAGACCGGCCCGGCTGTGCGTGCGGCGGGGGAGAAGGCCCTCGCGGGCACGGCCGCCGACGTGCGGCACTTCCTGGACGTCGAACTCGA
>NZ_JBHWIJ010000065.1:14799-24086 GCF_042732255.1 Kitasatospora sp. NPDC059803
CGAGCGGCGTCAGACCGACAACCGGGTGATGGTCGCCCGGATCTTCGACGGCGCCGGGCCGGCGGTGAAGGCGGCCGCCCGGAAGGCGATATCCGGCAGCAACCAGGAAGTTCTGGCCTTCCTGAAGGAGGGCCAGTTCATCGCCCGCGCCGAGGACGAGGACCGCGCCAAGGTGCAGGGCATCCTCGACGACAAGGAGACCGGCCCGGGCGTGCGCGCGGCGGGGGAGAAGGCCCTCGCGGGCACTGCCGCCGACGTGCGGCACTTCCTGGACGTCGAGCTCGGCGAGTGGAGTCAGACCGACAACCGGCTGAAGGTCGTCCGGATCTCCGACGGCGCCGGACCGGCACTGAGCAAGGCGGCCGACAAGGCGCTGCGGGGCAGCTACCAGGACATCCTGGACTTCCTGAAGGAGGGCCAGTTCACGGCCCGCGCCGAGGACGAGGCCGCGAACAAGCCGGCCCCGCAGCCGGCCCGGCCCGCCGAGCAGCCGCAGACCGCCACCGGCGCCCAGCCGGCCGTCCGGCCCGCCGCCCTGACCACCACGACGGACACGACCGCGACGGGCACGACCGCGGGCACGACCACGGCGGGCACCACCGCCGGGACGGCCACGGCCACCACGGGCACCACCACGGTCACCACCCGCCCCGGCCAGCTCGCCGCCACCGGCACCGAGGGCCTCGGCTGGGAGGCCGGCGGCGCCGCCGCGGCCCTGGCCGCGGGTGCGGCGCTCGTCGTCGCCTCCCGCCGCCGCTCCACCGAGAGCTGACGCCCCCGCGCGCCCCGGCCGCCCACGCGGCCGGGGCATGCGGACGTCCGGGGCCGCACGCTCAGCCGCGGGGGCGGCGCCCGGCGATCGCCCGGGCGGCGAGTTCCGCGCGCCAGCGGGCCGCGTTGCCGCCGTCCAACTGGCCGGCGAAGGCGCGCCGCGCGGCCTGCACCAGCTCGGCCGAGGCGTTCGGGTGCGCCTCCCAGACCGCCCAGAGCGCGTTCTCGGTGTCCTCGTCCAGGCCCGTGCAGGTGAGCGGCCCGGTCCCGGACAGGGTCTCGGCCAGCACCGCCTCGAAGACCCGCCGCAGCCGTTCGTCGTCGTCGCGCCCGCGGGCGGGGCGCTCAGCCACCATCGCTGCTGCCACCACCACCGCCGCCGCCACCGCCATCCCCGCCGCCACCGTCGCCGCTGTCACCGCCGCTCAGGCTCCGGTTCCGGCGCCGGCTGCGCGCGGAGCGGCGCAGCACGGACCCCGAGACGAGCGTCGCGGACGCCACGGCGCGCACCCAGCGGGGGCCGCCGCGTTCGGCCCACACCACGCACACGCACCCGCCGACCGCGAGCACCAGGACACCGACCAGCACGGTACCGACCACGACCCACCCTCTCCCGTCCATCCCGTTTCCGGGCCGATCCTCTCAAGCCGAGCCCGCCGCCCGCGCCCCCGACCCGTCCGAAACCGGGCCGATCCGCCATACAAGTGGATACCAGGCCTGTCCCGCAGGGAAGTTGGCGCCGCGCGGGATTCGCCCGACCCGCGCCCCCGTCCCGCGCCCCCCGACCTGCGCCCCGACCTGGCGCCGAGTGCGGTCACCAGCCCGCCGTGTGCCAGGATGCCGACACCGATCCTCTCGACCGGAGACCTTTCTTGACGATTCGCCGCACCACCGCCCTGGCCGCCGCCGCGACCGTGCTCTCCCTCACCGCGCTGACGGGCTGCAACGACGACGCCCCCTCGGCGGCCCCGGCCCCCGCCGCCCCGCCGGCCACCACCCCGGCCGCGACGCCGACGACCCCCGACGCGGCCCCGACGTCCGCCCCGGCAGCGGCCTCGGCGTCCGCACCCGCGTCGGCCCCGGCCGAGGCGCCCGCCGGCGGGGTGATCGACCCCGAACAGGCCCTCGCCCAAGCCGCCCGCACGCCCTACGCGGCCTCCCAGGACTTCCGCACCGAGGGCGGCCCGCTGGTCGCGACCACCACCGGCCGGATCAACCTCAACGGCAAGGTGCGCACCGGCCGTCTCACCGAGTCCCTCGGCGCCGGCGGCGGTTCGGCGGGCGACCCGGTCGTCGTCACCGAGGACGCGACGTACGTCAAGTCCGGCAGCGGCTGGCGCAAGTCCCCGCTCGGCGACCGGATCGCCGACTACCACGGGTACGCGAAGGCCCTGTCGGCGCTCGGCCCGGCCGCCCGCAAGGGCATGGAGGAGCAGAACGGCGCGCCCGCCTTCCACCTGTCCGGCACGCTCGACCTGGAGAAGATGCGCGCCGTGGACGCCGAGCACTACCTCAACCTCAAGCGCATGGGCGTGACGTCCTTCCAGCTCGACCAGTGGATCGACGCCCAGGGCCGCACCGTGCGCTTCGACCAGCGCGTCGAGATCAGGGGCACCGCGACGCGCACCTACGGCACCTTCCGCGACTTCGGCCCCGTCGAGCCGGTCCCCGCCCCCAACTGACCATCCGAGCAAAAGGAGTCCGCCATGGCCAAGGGCCTGTTCGCGACCCTGCACACCACCCTGGGCCCGATCCGGCTGGAGCTGTTCCAGTTCCACGCGCCGAAGACGGTCCGCAACTTCGTCGAACTCGCCGAGGGCGCCCGGGAGTACACCGACCCGCGCACCGGCGAGCCGGGCAGCGGCCCGTACTACGACGGCACGCTCTTCCACCGCGTGGTGGCCGGCTTCATGGTCCAGGGCGGCGACCCCACCGGCAGCGGCACCGGCGGCCCGGGCTACGCCTTCGCCGACGAGTTCCACCCCGAACTGCACTTCACCAAGCCGTACCTGCTCGCCATGGCCAATTCCGGCCCGGGCACCAACGGCTCGCAGTTCTTCATCACGGTCGGCACGCCGGCCCACCTGAACCGCCGGCACACCATCTTCGGCCAGGTCGCCGACGCCGACTCCCGGGCCGTCGTCGACGCCCTCGCGGCCGTCCCCCCGGACGGCGAACGCCCCGTCGACGACGTCGTGATCACCCAGGTCACCGTCGAGCGGCTCTGACGCCCGTCCCGGGCAGCCCTGCGCCCGTCGTCCGGCGGTGTCAGAGCCAGCCGCGGTCGTCGGCGGTGCGCAGGGCCTCGGTGCGGTTGCGGGTGGCGGTCTTGGCGATGGCGGAGGAGAAGTAGTTGCGCACGGTGCCCTCCGAGAGGTAGAGCTTGCCGGCGATCTCGGCGACGCCGGCCCCGGAGCGGGAGGCGTTCAGCACGTCGCGTTCCCGGGCGGTGAGCGGGGAGGCGCCGGCCGCCAGGGTGGCCGCGGCCAGTTCCGGGTCCACCACGCGTTCGCCCGCCGCGACCCGGCGGATGGCGTCGGCGAGCACTTCGGCCGGCGCGTCCTTGACGACGAAGCCGACCGCGCCCGCCTCCATCGCCCGGCGCAGGTAGCCGGCGCGTCCGAAGGTGGTGAGGATGACGACCCGGCAGCCGGGTACCTGCTGGGCCAGGACGGCGGCGGCGGCCAGGCCGTCGAGGCCGGGCATCTCGATGTCCAGGAGGGCCACGTCGGGCCGGTGTTCGCGGGCCGCGTCGACGACCTGGTCGCCGCGCCCGACGGCGGCGACCACCTCGAAGCCGTCCTCCAGGTCGAGCAGGGCGCACAGCGCGGTGCGGACCAGTTCCTGGTCCTCGGCGAGCAGCAGGCGGATCGTCATGTCGTCCCTTTCCGGGCGGGGGTGCGCCGGTGGCGGGCGCCCGGCGGGACGGTGACCAGCAGCCGCCACCCGTGCGGGCTCAGCGGGCCGGCTTCGACGGTACCGCCGGCCGCCGCGACCCGTTCCCGCAGCCCCCTCAGGCCCTTCCCGATCCCGCTGCCCTCGCCGGTCCCGCTGCCCTCGCCGGTCCCGCCGCCCCCGCCGGTCCTGCCGTCCGCGCCCGTCCCGTCGTCGCGGATCTCCACGGAGGAGCCGGTGACGGTCACGGTGCAGCGGTCGGCCCGGGCGTGCCGGACCACGTTGGTCAGGCCCTCGCGCACCACCCAGCCGAACAGTTCCCCGTCCTGCGTGGCGACGGGGTCGGTGGACGTCGGTAGGTCGGCGACCACCCCGGCGGCGCGCAGCAGTTCGCGTCCGCGCGCCAGTTCGCCGGCCAGCGTGACGTCGCGGTAGCCGGTGACCGCGGCCCGGACGTCGGCCAGCGCCTGCCGGGACAGCGACTCCACCGCGGCCATCTCCGCCAGCGACTGGTCGAGGTCCTTGGCGGCGAGGCGCTGGGCCAGGCGGGACTTGACGGTGATCGCGGTGAGCGAGTGCCCGAGCAGGTCGTGCAGGTCGCGCGCGATCCGGTTGCGTTCGGCCTCCGAGGCCAGCCGCGCCACCTCGGCCCGGGCGGCCACCAGGGCCTGGTTGGTGGTGGCGATCTCCGCGAACGCCCCCGTGGTGAGCACGGTGAACAGCAGCGCCAGCGCCTGGAAGGTGCCGGGCCCGGTGTGCCAGGCGGGCACCGCCCACGGCACCAGCAGGGCGGCCAGGGTGGCGGCGGCGGTCACCCGGGTGGCGTGGCGGCGCCGCAGCACGGCGACGAAGGAGACCACGACGGTGGCGAGGTAGAACGCGTTCTCGTGGGCGAACGGCAGCGCGGCCAGGAACAGCGCGCTCATCACCGCCAGCAGCAGGAGCACCTGCCGCCGCCGGCCGCGGACCATCGCGGTGGCGGTGAGGACGAAGCAGAGGCAGAACGCGCCGACGACCGCGTACCCGGCGACCAGGGCCGCCCCGGACACGTTGTCGTTCACGGCGACGGCGGTCAGGCACGGGTAGACCAGCATCCCGGCGCCCAGCATGATCCGCCGCCAGCCCTGCACCCACCGCTGCGGGGCGCGCTCCCCTGTGGCGCGCTCCGCGGCGGCGTGCCCGGGGAGGGTCGCCTGCGTGTCCTCGTCCACCCTCGCCTGCCTCACGTCGCGTCGGATCGCGCGAACAGGGTACGCAGGTGGCGTCCGTTGATCACGGCGGCCACCCCCGCCAGCACCAGCCCGCACAGGGCCTGCTCGGCCTTCATCCAGAACGGGAAGGTCCCCGGCACGCAGATGATCACGACGATCGCGGCGATCATGACGGCCGAGATGATCCGCAGCCGCCGGTACGCCGCGTGCGAGCCGCGGGCGGCCCGGGTGGTGAACAGGGACGTGACCACGGCGCTGGCCACGACGAGGCTGCCGCGGATCCACACGGCGGGGTTCACCAGGTCGGGGTGGTCGCGCAGGGCGTAGGCGGCCGCCAGGGTGACGACGCTGAGGCCCAGGTAGGCGAACACCAGCCGCCTGATGGTGCGGAAGGCCCGAACGGTGTCGGGGTGGTTCACATCGGTGGAGGTCATGCCCCCATGCTGTCCGCGCCGCGCCCCCGCCCGGCAGTGTGCTGCCGCACCGGCCGACCGTGACAATTGTCAGCAGGTCAGGGCAGGGAAGGGCGGGGTCAGGTCAGGGCGGGGGAAGGGCCGGGGGAAAGCGGGGCCGCCGCCCGGCGGGGCCGGGCGGCGGCTGGCTGTCGGTCGTGCGGTGGGGCTCAGGAGCAGCTGGTGAAGGTGGGGCTGGTGTTGGCGATGTAGAGGGTGGCGCCGCCGCTGGGGTCGGAGGTGAGCGGGACGGTGACGGTGTCCTCGGCGGTCCACGGGAAGCCGCGGGCGTCGAACGTCCAGCTGCCGGTGACCTTGCGGGCGAGTTCGGCCAGCGTCACCCAGCCGTACTGCTGGGGCGGGACGTTGACGGTGACGGCGTTGTTGACGGTGGTCGAGCCCTGCCAGACGTTGCTGTAGTTGACGGCGGTCTTGACCGCGGTGGTGAAGACGCCGCCGGGGGCGCCGCCGGAGATGTCCGCCCCGATCTCGCCGCCGAGGGTGCTGGACCAGCCGGTCATGTTGGTGACCGCGAAGTTCTGCTGGGCGGCGCTGCTGGTGTTGTTGAACCAGATCGAGGAGACGCAGACCTTCGGCAGCGGTGCCGCGGGGGCCTCGCTCTTGACGGCCCAGGAGCAGGAGGAGACGTCCTTCTGGCACTGCTTGGCGGCGTGGTCGACGGCGAGGCTGCGGGCGGCCTGCGGGAAGCCGGTGGACCACTGCTGGTTGGCGGTGCCGTTGCAGGTGTACTGGTCGGTCCAGGCGTCGTCGTACTGGGCGCCGAGCAGCAGGTCCAGGCAGGTGTTGTCGCCCAGGTGGCGGATCATGAACGCGTCGGCGGCCCCGGCGACCGGCTGCAGGAACCACCGCTGGCTGGACTGCCCGGCGCAGGTCTGCTGGCGCAGGGCCGGGGTGAAGAAGGCCAGGTCGATGCACTTGCCGGTGTCGTTGTTGACGATGGTGAAGGAGAAGTCGGAGGGGTCGACGCTCAGCCGCCAGGACTGGTGGTAGCCGGGCGCCGAGTTGGTGACGATGTAGGCGCCGTCGCCCATGGTGCCGTTCTGGACGTCGAGTTGGCGCCCGTTGCTGAGGGACTTGATGGTCAGGCACTGCTGCGGGGAGGCGCAGGCGGCGGCCGGTGCCGTGGCGGCGTGGGCCCGCGCGGTCGCGAACGGGGCGGCGGTGAAGCCCAGGGCGGCGCAACAGGCCACCAGGACGGCCGCGATCAGGCGCAGCCAGGGAGCCGGTCGGCTCGGGGTCGTGGCGGAAAGCACGGGGTCGGGTCCTTTCGTTGGGAACAGGGAGAGGGAGAGGGGAGAGGGAGCGGAAAGAGGGAGGGCGGGCCGGTCAGGCGGCGGCGAAGGCCGCTTCCAGGCGCGGGACGTAGTCCACGAGGTCCTGCGCCCAGCAGCCCGCGCTGTGGCCGCCGTTGCAGGCGGTGCCCCAGCCGGCGCCGTTGCCGTAGTCGACGTAGTGGTAGCGGTAACCGAGGGCGTCCAGGCGGTCCTTGAGGCGCTTGGCGGTGCCCTCGGCCCAGAACTCCATGTCGGAGGCGCTGCCGTTGCCGTTGCCGGTGTAGACCGCGATGCCGGTGTCGGTGAGCGCGCCCAGGCGGGAGACCGGGTCCGCGGCGTTCCAGCGCCAGTCGGCGTTGAACACCGGGTACGGCGAGCCGAAGATCGCGTCGCTGGAGACCGTGGGGCCGAAGTCGAGGCCGCAGGGCTTCCCGTCGCTGGGCCCGCACAGCACGGTGCCGGCGTTGGTCAGGGTGGCGACCACGGCCCCGCGGATGATCATCTCGTTCACGGAGAGGTCGTTCGCGCCGGACATGGTGAGGACCTGGCCGAACAGCTGGGGCCGGTCCTGCGCGTAGTGCAGCGCGCCGAAGCCGCCCATCGACAGGCCGCCGACGGCCCGGCTCTTGCGGCCCGTCAGGGTGCGCAGGTTGGCGTCGATGAACGGGACCACCTGGTCGAGGTGGAAGGTCTCCCAGTTCTGTGCCCCGGCGGCGGTGTTCTGGTCGAGCCAGTCGGTGTACCAGCCGCGCAGGCCGCCGTCCGGGATGACGGTGATCATCGACTGCGCGGCGGTGAGGGCGGGGTAGGCCAGGGCCGGGTCGCTCGGGTTGTCCGAGGCGCCGTGCAGGAAGTACAGGACCGGGTAGCGCTTGGCCGGGCTGGCCGCGTAGTCGGCGGGCAGCAGGATCCGGATGGTGTGCTCCCCGGCGACCTGGGGTGTGGTGACGGTGAGCACGAAGTTGGTGGCGCTGCCGGTGGCGGCACCGACCTGGGTGAGCCCGAAGCCGTCCTTCATCGGCGGCGGGGCGGGGGCCTCGGCGTGCGCGGCGGGCACGCCCAGCAGCAGGAGGCAGGCGGCCAGGGCGGCGACGGCCGCCTTGGCGTGCCGGAGCCGGGCGCGCAGGGGCCGTACGGGCGGGCGCCGGGCGGGCTGGGCTGGTGTCATGGGTTGTCCTTGGCCGTGAGGGTGCCGCCGTTCCCGGGGGGAACCGCTGGGACTGTCTGAACACCGACAACTCTTGCGAGATCACCTCGCGGTCCGCCAGAGCGCCCTGCGGCGCACCTGGGCCACTGGCGCATGTGCGCCACCGGCGTGGGTAGCCTCCGACGGCCCGTCCGGGCGACACCGGTACAACGACAAGCCGACAAACCGACGAGTGGACGGGCCGACACACCGGCAGACGGACACACCGATACGCCGACACACCGATACACCGACACGATGACGGGGGACGTCGTGCACGACGTGCTGGATCCCGACTCCGAACGCGGCCGGGTCTACCGCTGCCTGGTCGGCCGTCCGCAGGCGCGGGCGGCGGAGCTGGCGGCCGGGGTCGGCCTCGGCGAGGGCGCCGTCCTGGCCGTGCTCAGGGAACTCGCCGACGAGGGCGTCGTCGTGGCCTGCAACGGCGAGGGCCCGCGCGACGACGGTCACCGTGACGACGGCCACTTCGACGAGGGCCCGCGCGACGACGGCCCGCGTGGCAACGGCCACCGCGACCGCGACCGCGCCTGGGAGGCGCTGCCGCCCGGCCGGGTGGTCGAGGCGGTGCTGCAGAGCGACGCCGTCCGGCAGGCCACGGCGCGCCGGGCCGGGGCGGAACTGGAGCGCCTCTACCGCTTCGCCCGGCGCGACGCCGGCACCTACGGCGCCCTGGAGGTGGTCGAGGACGCCGCCCAGGTGCTGGCGGCCAGTCGGCGCCTCCAACTCGCCGCCCGCCACCAGGTGCGGGTCATCGACGTGCCGCCCTACTCCGGCAGTTCGGCCTACTACCTCGACCAGGAGGTGCTGCAGCGCCAGCGGATGGCCGCCGGGGTCGTCTACCGCTCGATCTACCACGGCTGCGCCTTCGACGACCCGGTCGCGGGCCCCAACATGGCGCGCATGGTCGAGGCGGGGGAGCAGGCCCGCACGCTGGACGAGCCGCCGCTCAAGCTGGCCCTGGGCGACGACGACCTGGCGATCGTCACGCTGGCGGCCGACGGGCGCCCGGGCGTCGTCTCGCTGCTGATCCGGCCCTCGGGCCTGCTGCGGGCGCTGGCCGCGGTGTTCGAGACGCTCTGGCGGCTGGCCGTCCCGGCGTCGGTGTCCGCCGTCGACCTGCAGATCGGTGAGCGGGACCGCCGCATCCTGACCCTGATGGCCAGTGGTGCCACGGACGACGCCATCGCCCGGCGGCTGGGGCTGGGGCGGCGCACGGTGGTGCGCCGGGTCTCGGCGCTGCTGGCCCAGCTGGGGGCCACCACGCGTTTCCAGGCGGGCGTGCAGGCGGGGCGGCCCGGGGGGGGGGGTGGCGGGGCCGCCCCCCGCCGGCCCCCCCCGGGGGGGGGGTGGGGGAGCTTGGGGGGAGGTGGGGTCCCCCCCCCGCCCGCCCCCACAACAACCGGGAGGCCCGGGGGGAACCGCAAGCCCCCCCGCGCGGGCCCCCCCCCCGCCCCCC
>NZ_JBHWIJ010000065.1:24096-33086 GCF_042732255.1 Kitasatospora sp. NPDC059803
AGACCAGTGGGGCCCACACCGCCCCGGTACTAGGCGCCCCCGGGGGGGCCCCCCCCGCGTTCCCGGGGGGGCGCCCCGGCGGCCGGGCGGGTTTGCCTGTGCGCCCCCCGCCGCGCGCCGGACCCCTGGGGGGTGGGGGTCAGGGAAAGGTGGTCAGCAGGTGCCCGCCGCGCGGTCGCGCACGACCAGGTCGGTGCGGCCGGGGGTGGAGTCCAGCCAGACGACCCGGGTGCCCTGGTCGGCGGCGGGCTGGTCCTGGCCGCCCCGGTCGCAGGAGAGGCGCTGCGGGGTGCCGCCGCCGGTCGGGAGCTGCCAGAGCTTGGGCAGCGCGGCGTTGGTCCAGCCGCCGGCGGGCTTGGTGCTCTGGACCTTGTAGGTGACGGCCTGGTCGGAGGCGGTGAGGTCGCTGCCGGGCGTCGGGGCGTTCGGCGAGTCGGCGGCCAGCACCTCGTTCACGCCGGAGCCGTCCAGGGCGCCGGAGCGGATGGAGGCGCGGGCGGCCGCGCCGGCCGGGGTGTCCAGCCACAGCAGCCGGCCGCCGGCGAGCCGGGCGGAGGAGGCGGTGGTCGCGGCGGCGCCGGGGGCGGCGTGCGCGGTGTACTGCGCGGTGACCTTGCCGGCGGCGATCGAGTAGACGGTCGGCGCGGTGACGTACTGCTTCCCGTCCTGCCAGGACTCGGTCCAGGCGAGGTAGCCGTCCTTGAGGGTGAGGTCGTCCGGGTGGTGCCCGTCGGCCAGCGGCAGTTCGACCGCGGGGGCCCCGTCGTGGGACAGCCACAGGCTGGTGCGGCCGGCGGCGGAGTCGTGCACGGTGAAGGCGATGTCGCCGCCGGAGACCTGCGGGTTGCCGGGCTCCTTCCCGTCGGCGCGGAACAGGCTGCGGACCGGGCCGGCGCCGGACAGCGGTGCGGTCAGCAGCTCCCGGCTGTGGTCCTTGGCGGTGGTGCCGATGGCCTTCCACACGGCGTTGGTGCCGTCGGTGGAGGGCCAGCTGTGGTAGCGGCCGTCGTCGGGGCTGAGCCGGACGGGGGCGCCGCGCCCGGTGGTGGAGCCGGTGTACAGCGCGGTGGTGCCGGGCAGGGTGCCGCCCGTGCCCTTGACCGGGTCGGGGGCGGGGGCCATCGCCACCCAGTGCCCGCCGCCGGCGGCCGGGGGCGCCATCGAGTAGGAGAGGTTGCGGGCCAGCGTGCGGCTGTCCATGCCGATCCGGCTCTCCCAGCCGGCCTTGATCCCGTGCGCGTCGAACGCGGCTGCCACGGTGCGCAGTTGGGCGTGGCTGAGGCCGAGGTCGCGGCCGGCCGCCAGTGCCGCGTTGCGCCCGGCCACGAAGTCGTCGAGCGGGGTGAGGTAGGCGGTGAGCGCCCGGTAGACCACCCGGTCGGCGGTGAGCGGGTCGAGGGTGCGCCGGATGTCCCACAGGGCGCCGCTGAAGATGGTGGCGTTGAGGTGCTGTCCGCCGTTGTCGACCGTGCCGCCGAGGTAGTCGTTCACGGTGGTGCGGTGGTCGTCCATCCGGCGGTCCGCGCAGGCCTGCGGGGTGCCGGTGCGGCACTTGCTCTCGCCGAGCAGCGCCGCCGCCGGGTCGTTCATGGACATGCCGCGGGCGGTGACCTCGATGGCGTTGCCGAAGTAGTCGGCGAGCCCCTCGTTCATCGCGCCGGCCTGGCCCATGCCGGCCAGGTCGGCGGTGTTCGATATGACGCCGTGGGTCATCTCGTGCCCGGCGATGTCGAGGGCGGCGGAGAACGGGTAGTAGTTGGGGCCCCCGCTGCCGTAGACCATCTTCTTCCCGTCCCAGTACGCGTTGGCGTAGGGGGCGCCGTCCTGGGACACGTTGACGACGGAGGTGATCGCGCCGCCCTTGCCGTCCAGGCCGTTGCGGCCGAACCGGTCGTGGTAGAAGTCGTACACGATACCGGCGTTGACGCTGGCGTCGGTGGCGCCGCTGGTGCCGGTGGAGGCCGGGAAGTCCGGGCCGGGGGAGTGGGCCGGGGGGAGATCGGCGGGGATGCCGCCGCCGAAGTCCATCTCGTCCCGGCCGCCCGCGTCGTAGGTGGTGATGGTGGCGGGCCGGGTGAGGTCGGTGAGCTGGTAACTGCCGTCCGGCAGGCGGGCGATGTTCACCTTGGCGGAGTTGCCGCGGGCGTCCGGCGCGGTCCCGGTGGCGGGTTCGAGGCCGGCCGCGGCGGCGCGCTGGTCGGTGCCGTCCGCCGGGAGCGGGGCGCGGGTGTCGTAGGCGAGGGCGACCACGCCGACGGTGGCGTCCACGAAGACCTCGCGGGCCGCCGGGCCGCCGGTCGCCGGGTCGGCGGCGTGCACGGTGAAGCGCTGGGCGAGCCGGCCGGCGCCGTCCGGCAGGACGACCAGGCCGTGGTCCTCGGCGGTGGCCGCGGCCCGGGCCTTCGGGTCCTGGACGGAGCCGAGCGCCAGGTCCCGCAGGGCGGCGGCCGGGACGGTGGCGGTGGTCGGCACGGTCAGGCCGGTGAAGTACTTGCCGCCGACCGACTCGACGCGCTGCCCGGCGCCCTCGCCCGTCAGGTGCACCAGGTACTGCGCGCCGAACACGGGCACGCCGTCGTGGCGCTGCTCGAACCTGACGGTGCGCCGGCCGTCGGGGGTGCTCTCGGAGCCGACCTCGGCCAGCTCGCCGGGGTCGACGTGGTAGCGGTCGGCGTGGGCCGCGAGGTGGGCGCGGGCGGCGTCGGCGGGGTTGCCGACGGCCGGCTCGGCCAGGCCGGTGACCAGCTGCGGGGCGGCGGTGTCCTGACCGGCCACCAGGGAGGGCACCGGGTCGGGGGCGGTCGCGGGCCCGGCCAGCGCGGGCGGCGCGGCCAGGGCCAGCGCCACCACGGCGGTGGCGCTGATGCCGAGTGCTGTGGACGTGCGGGAACGACGGGGCACGGAGGTCCTCTCGCAGGGCCGAACGGTGGTCGCGGCGGGCCGGTCGCGCCGACCACCGCGACGATCACGATAAGTCATCCAACGTCATATGTCGATAGACTTTCTATGTGCCCTCGGAGGGCCGGAACCCGACCCCCGCAACCGGCCCGCAACCGGCCCCGGAAACCCCCAACCCGCCCCGCCCGGCGAGCGATTCGTTCAAGACGCCACCACACCCCCCGACCGACACTGACCCCCATGACCGATCGCGCCTTCACCCCCGCCGCCGGCCGCCTCGGCCCCGTACGCCTCTACGACCCCATCGTCTCCCTCACCCGCGAACGCCTGTGGCGCAGCCTGCTCGCCATGCACGTGGCCCCCCGCCCCGACGACGTGATCCTCGACGTCGGCTGCGGCACCGGCTCCCTGGCCGTCCTCCTCGGCCGCGTCGAACCCCGCGCCCGCGTCATCGGCGTCGACCCCGACCCCACCACCCTCGAAGTGGCCCGCCGCAAGGCCGCCGCCGCCGGCGTCACCCCCGAATGGCACATCGGCATGGGCGACGCCGTCGCCGACCTCGTGGGCGCCGAAACGGCCGACACCGTCGTCTCCAGCCTCGTCCTCCACCAGTGCCCCATCCCCATGAAACAGGCCGTCCTCGCCTCCATGCACACCGCGCTGCGCCCCGGCGGCAAGCTCGTCATCGCCGACTTCGGGCGCCAGCGCACGGCCGCCATGCGCCTGGCGTTCCGCATCGTGCAACTGGCGGACGGCAAGGAGGACACCCAGCCCAACGCCGACGGCATCCTGCCCCGGCTGATCACCGAGGCCGGCTTCCACGGCGTGCGCGAGACCGAGACCGTCTCCACGCTCACCGGCTCGCTGTCGTTCTACGTCGCCCGCCGCGCGTAGGCCGCGCCCGCGCCGCCCGCCGGGTTCCCCGCCCGTCGGGTTCCCCGCCCGTCGGGTTCCCCGTGCGACCGGGGGAGATGACGCGCCGACAGGCCCGCACCTCCTGCTCAGCCGAGCGCCGTGTACTTCACCCGCTCCTGGAGCGGAGTCAAGCACTCCGTCAGCCGGCGTGCCTCGATGCTCTCCACGCGGTCGGGCGGTTCGTCCTCGTCCCCGGCCCAGCACATGTAGATGTCGACCGGCCCGTGCAAAAGGGCCGCGGACACCAGCGCCGCCAGGAACTCCCGTGAGTGCTTCTGCGCGAGGAACTCCTCGCGCTCCTCGTCCCGCATCGCGTCGACGAGCGCCATCGCGTCGGCCGTGTCGGTGAACCCCTCCCACTCGAACCGGGAGCTGTTGAACCCACAGCCGCAGCCCTCGTGCGAGCCGACGCAGGTCACGTGCGGTGAAGTGAAGCGGGCTCGAACGGGCGCGTAGGCGGCAGTCTCGCGAACCCCGCAGTAGCAGGTCCCGAGCTGCGGACCGGCGGCGCAGGGGATCGGCAGCACGGGCTGTTCGGTTCCGATCCACACCATCAGACACATGCGGACGAGGCTACGCCCGGCCCGAGGCACCCGCCGGACTGCCTGCCCGGCCCGGGCCGCCCGCCGGGCCCGAGGTGCGCAGCACCGGGAGCACCGCGGACGGCGTCAGCCCCGTCATCTCCCGCATCTGGCGGCTGAAGTGCGCCTGGTCGGCGAAGCCGCCCGCCAGCGCCGCCTCGGCGAGCGTGCGTCCCTCGCCGAGCGCGTCGGCGGCGCGGGCCAGCCGCCGCCAGATCCGCCAGCGCGCCAGCGGCACCCCCAACTGCCGCCGTGCCAGCGCCCGCAGGCGCTGCGGCGACAGCCCCACCCGGGCCGCCAGCCCCGGCAGCGCGACCCGGTGGTCCGTCAGCGCCTCCATCGCCGCCCACAGCCGCACGTCCACCTCGGCCGACGGCAGCACCCCGGACGGACACAGGTCCTCCTCCACCAGGTCCCGCCACTGGGGCGCCACGGTGACACCGTCACCGCACCCCGCCCGCAGCCGGTCCGCGAACGCGCAGTGCGGATCGACGAAGAACGCCGACACCCCCCGGACCGGCGCCATCCGGTGCCACACCATCGGCGCCACCACCACCGCCGCGCCCCGGTGGCGGACCCCGGCCCCGTCCACGATCGTCACCTCGCCGCCCGCCGCCGCGACGGCGACCTGGAACGCGGCGTGCCGATGTGACGTGCTGTCCGCCAACGGCCCCCGGTACAGCGCGTACCCCGCGCCCACGACGAAGCGCCGCCCGATCCCCTCCCACTGCCCCATCCGCCCGATGCTGCCAGAGCGCCGCGCCCGCCACCCCGGATTCCGGCCACCCCCTACTGCCTCAGGCCCACGTCGCGGGCCTTCCAGGCCAGGAACGCCGAGAACCGGACCGTGCCCGCCAGCCCGGCCAGGGCGAGCGCGATCCACAGCGGGATCCCGAGCAGGCTGGGCCGGCTCGTGATCATCCGTTCGCCGGCGAGCCACACCCTGGTCTCGTGGCCGTCCGGATACAGCTTCCCGGTGGGCCGCTCCTCGCTGAACTCCCGGCCGCCGGCGCTCCAGTGGTACGTGCAGCCGTAGACGTCGTGGCCCTGGTTCTGGTCGTCCAGCTCCCGGCCCGTCGTCCGGCAGCCCGTCACGGTGGCCGTGACGCCGGGCGGCTCGTGCAGCCTGGTGCGGACGGCGTAGGCGGCCTGCGCCGCCGCGAACACCGTGGCCAGGGCGAGTACGAGCAGCAGCACCAGCGCCACGCAGGAGGCGACGTAGTCGGTGGTGGAGACCTGACGCAGCAGCGGCAGCGAGGCGCCGACGGCCGCCACCAGCGCGACCCCGCACACCACCAGCCACCACCGCGGATTGCCTGGCAGGTCCTGCGACCCCGCCCACACCACCGGCCCGGCCGCGCCCCCCAGCACCACCACCCCCGCCACCACACCCACCGCACAACGTCGGTGCAGCGCCCCCCACGCCACGGAAGCCTCGCGCACCACCCCGCCCCCTCCCCGCCGCCCGCCCGACCTCGCCACCCCCGAGGACGCCCCCACCCGACGTCACGGTTTCGGCCCGCGCCCGCATGCTCCCTTTGTCAGCCGAGCGGCACGCGGGCGGCGGTCTCCCACTCGTACATCCGCCGGTCACGGCCGAGGACGATGAGTTCGGCGGAAGTGATGCGGGCGGTCGCGGGGTAGGTGGTGACGCCGGCAAGGGCGTCGGCGGCGGGATGGGCCGGTCCGTCGGCGTTGGAGTAGGCGACGGAGACGTGGGGGCGGAAGCCGTCGGCCTGTTCGGGGACCTCGGGCCAGACATCGGCGATGGCGGCACGGATGGCCGAGCGGACGGCGTGTACGGGCTCTGCGGGGTCGACGGTGAGGAGCAGGGCCTCGGGGGTAACGATCGCGGGCCCCAGCGCGAGGTCGAAGGCGGGGATCTTCGCAAGGCGGCTGGTGGCGGCGTCGACGATGGCGCGGGCGTCGGCCGCGCTCACCTCGTCGGTGGAGCCGAGGCCCTGCATGGTGAGGTGGAGCCAGCGGTCGGGGACGAGGTCGAGGCCGGGAACGTCGGCCAAGGCGTGGCGGTAGTCGGCGGCGAGGCCGTGGAGGTCGTCGGCGCCGTCGAAGACCAGGTGCCAGGTGTACCAGCGGGTGCCCGTGGTCCAGCCGGGCCGCCACCACCAGTGGTTGGCCATACGTGCGGGAGTGTCAGTCATGGTCGCCGATCCAAGCATCAGTCGGTGCCACGGGGGAGAGGGCGCGTGCGGCTTCCCTGACGGCGGTCTCGATGGCGTCCTGCAGGCGCCGGCCGGTGCCGCTGTCGCCCATGGGGGATGCGGCGGTGTCGCGGGCGAGGTCACGCAGTCGTCGGCGGACGGGAGCGGTGCGGTGCTCGGCAGGCAGGGCGAGGACGGGGCCGAGCGCGTCGAGGACACCTTCGGGCTCGCAGGCGAGCAGGTGGGCTCCAGCACGGGTGATGTGCAACTGGGCCTCGGTGCCGAGCGCGCGGACGCGCTGCTGTCGGAGTGCGGCGAGTCCGCGGTCGGCGTGGGCGAGCGCCTCGGACGCGGATCCGCCGCGCAGGTGGACGGCGGCCCCGTAGTTGGCGTGCCGCCCGGCCAGGCAGGAAAAGAGTCCGCCGACCTGGTCGTGGAGTGTGGTGGAGAGTCCGAGCTCGGCGGCGTCCTGGGCGCGGCCGAGGGCGGCTTGGGCCTCGGCGCGTGCGCCGGCTTCGGCCCAGGCATCGGCGCTCTGGCAGTGGAGGAGGATGGAGACGGTGCCGGGCGCTTGGTAGGCGGCGCCGCGTTCGGCATGCTGGATGGCGGCGCGGAACTGGCCGTCCCAGAAAGCGAGTTTGCTTCTGGTGGACCAGGTCCAGGCGTGCAGT
The DNA here is from genome assembly GCF_042732255.1 of Kitasatospora sp. NPDC059803. Classification (NCBI taxonomy): domain Bacteria; kingdom Bacillati; phylum Actinomycetota; class Actinomycetes; order Kitasatosporales; family Streptomycetaceae; genus Kitasatospora; species Kitasatospora sp. NPDC059803. Next base: position 31,324 of record NZ_JBHWIJ010000065.1, read on the forward strand.
CCCGGGTTGCCGGCCATGTCGGCGCACAGCATGGCGGCGCGGGCATGGGTCTCGGCCTGCGACCGGTGCCCGAGGTCGCTTGTCATCCAGGCCATCATCGCGGACAGGTAGCCGGCGGTGGTGAACAGCTTCTGGCGCTGTTCCAGGTGTTGGTGGCCGTACAGCAGTTCCCAGACTCTGTTGAGTAGCCGTCTGGTCTGGCCGAAGACCGCCAACGGGTCCTGGGCCTCCAGGTAGTCGCTGGCGAAGCGCCGGGTGTCCGCACCGAACTGGTCCAGGGAGACGGGCCCGCAGTTGGTGACCTCGGCCCACTGCGCCCACTGCGCCGACTCGTCCGCGGCGGTGTGGATGAGCGCGGTGCCGGTGAGCGGTGCCACTGGCTCCGGCGCCGAGGGTGCCGCGGCTGTGGGCGCCGAGCCGGGGGTGGCGGTCTGGTGCCGCAGCAGCCGCAGGTCGGCCTCCGGCAGGGCCCGGCGGTCCTCCAGGTCGAGCAGGTCCTCCAGCGAGGCGCTGTAGAGGTCGGCGAGGAGGGTGAGCACCGGCAGGGTGACTCGCCGCCCGGCCGGAGCCGGCCACCGCTCCCACTTGCCGAGCAGGGAAGCGTCCGTCGCCGGACCGGCGGCCCCGGCGAGGGCGTTGAACCGATCGGCCGCCTCCTGGAGGGTCCAGCCGTGCGCGTGCCGCCAGGCCTCGCGCGGCCGACAACCGAAGCGGGCGCGCATCTCGGCGGAGATCGCCGCCAACGGAGCGCCAACGGCGAGGAGTTCGGTGCGGAGGGCGTCGCGATCGGCCTTGGAGCCGGGCTTTGGACGTGGAGGCATGGGGTGGCTCCCGAAGGGGTGCAGAGCAGCCTGACCACCTCACGGTAGCGACCCGGCTACGCCACGCGGGTCACACTGCGCGAATCCGTGGTGACGCACTGTCCGGTAGTCGTCCGTCTCCTCGGTGTCGTGACAGGTCAGCTGGGTGACGGCCTGTCCGGAAAAGGCGGACGCCGCTGCCCGTGACCAGCGCGGGTCTTCAGCGGGACCGTAGTAGCCCGAGACACCGCACCGCATTCCTGGGTAGGCCACCATGACGTCCTCCACCACCGCCTCCGCACAGACGGCTCCCCGTTCCACCGGGTCCCGCCCCCAGTCCTCGGCGGGCCGTCGGCCCCCGTTGTCGGCCCCGAGGTGGCTCGTCTCCGCCTTCGGCGAGGACCGCAACAGGCAGCTGGTGCAGTGGGGGAGCCAGCCCGGAGGGTTGCTTCTCCTGCCCTGCGGGGTGCGCTTCGACGCTCTGCGGATGCCTGAGGACCTGGGCCTGGCAGCCCTCCAGGCGCTGCTGGGCGAGGCTGCTGAGACGGGCCCGTTCCTCCACGACCGCGACTCCCGGCTCGTCTACGCGCTGATCGACCTGCAGGGCGGGATCGGCTGGAGCGAGCGGTGCCCGGGCGTGCGGCTGCTTTCCGTCGGTGCCCACCTCGCCGCCCCGTCGCCGGAACTGGAGTGGCTGAACACCTCGGTCGTGTGGGCGCACATGCCGCCCACCCCGGAGCCGACCAGCCCGGCCCGCCTCGCGGCCGCCCTCGACGCGGTGACCACGCCCGACCGGAGCGCCGCCTGACGTCCTCCCAACTCCACGTCCGGCTGATCGGCACCCACGCCTGGCCAGGCGTGGCCCGGGCGGGGCGGCCGGCGCGGCCAGGCCCGGGGGGGGGGGGCGAGCGGGGCGCCCGAGCGCTGCGCCCGGCCCCGCCGGCGCGGCGCGCTGGGCCACGC
>NZ_JBHWIJ010000066.1:0-17681 GCF_042732255.1 Kitasatospora sp. NPDC059803
TGACTTTTGGCACGCTGTTGAGTTCTCAAGGAACGGACACTTCCTTCGGACCGCCTTCCAGCGGGCCCTCCGGGCGCTTCGTTCTTTCGTGTTTCAAGCTTATCAGATGTTTTCCGCTCCGTTTTCCGGAGTTTCATTTACCTGAGTGGCTTTCGCCTTTCGGCGCTCCCGAACTCTATCAGAGTTTCTCGGGCCGTTTTCCGCGGTCATTCTCGAATTCGCATTCGAGAAACTTCCTGCGGGGCCGTCCCGTGGGGCAACCCGGAGAACATTACGCACCGGGCTGCCCCACGTCAAACCAGCCGCCGGAGGCTCAGACCTCGACGACGACCGGCAGGATCATCGGCCGGCGGCGGTAGTTGTCCGCCACCCACTTGCCGACGGTCCGGCGGACCAGCTGCTGGACCTGGCGGGGCTCCAGCACGCCGTCGCTCGCCGAGCGGTCCAGGGCCTCCTGGAGCTTGGCGGCGACCGGCACGAACGCGTTGTCATCGATGCCGGAGCCGCGGGCCTGGAAGGTCGGACCGCCCACGATCTTGCCGTTGGTCGAGTCGACCGCGACGAAGACCGAGATGAAGCCCTCCTCGCCGAGGATCCTGCGGTCCTTGAGCGAGGCCTCGGTGATGTCGCCGACCGAGGCGCCGTCCACGTAGACGTACCCGGCCTGCACCTTGCCGACGATCCGGGCGACGCCCTTCTCCAGGTCGACGCAGACGCCGTCCTCGGCGATGACCACGCGGTTGCGCGGAATGCCGGTGGCGATGCCCAGGTCGGCGGCGGCCCGCAGGTGGCGCCACTCGCCGTGGACCGGCATCAGGTTGCGCGGCTTGCAGATGTTGAAGAAGTACAGCAGCTCGCCGGCCGAGGCGTGGCCGGAGACGTGCACCTTGGCGTTGCCCTTGTGCACGACCTTGGCGCCCCAGCGGGTGAGGCCGTTGATCACCCGGTAGACGGCGTTCTCGTTGCCCGGGATGAGCGACGAGGCAAGGACGACGGTGTCGCCCTCGACGATGCGGATCTGGTGGTCGCGGTTGGCCATCCGGGACAGCGCCGCCATCGGCTCGCCCTGGGAGCCGGTGCAGATCAGCACGACGTCCTTGTCCGGCAGGTCGTCGAGCTGCTTGACGTCGACGACCATGTTGCCGGGGACCTTCAGGTAGCCGAGGTCGCGGGCGATGCCCATGTTGCGGACCATCGAGCGGCCGACGAAGGCGACCTTGCGCTTGTACTCGTGCGCGGCGTCCAGCACCTGCTGGATGCGGTGCACGTGGCTGGCGAAGGAGGCGACGATGATGCGCTTGTCGGCGTTCGCGAAGACGTTCCGCAGCGCGGCCGAGATGTCCCGCTCGGGCGGGATGAAGCCGGGGACCTCGGCGTTGGTGGAGTCCACCAGCAGCAGGTCCATGCCCTCTTCGGCCAGCTTGGCGAAGGTCGGCAGGTCGGTCAGGCGGCCGTCGAGCGGCAGCTGGTCCATCTTGAAGTCGCCGGTGGCCACGACCATGCCCGCGGGGGTGCGGACGGCGACCGCCAGGGCGTCCGGGATGGAGTGGTTGACCGCGATGAACTCGCAGTCGAAGGGGCCGATGCGCTCGCGCTCGCCCTCCTTGACCTCCAGCACGTACGGCCGGATGCGGTGCTCGGCGAGCTTGGCCTCGATCAGGGCGAGGGTGAGCTTGGAGCCGATCAGCGGGATGTCCGGGTTCTCCCGCAGGAGGAACGGGACGGCGCCGATGTGGTCCTCGTGCCCGTGGGTGAGGACGATGCCGTCGATCTTGTCGAGGCGGTCCCGGATGTAGGTGAAGTCCGGGAGGATCAGGTCCACGCCGGGCTGCTCGTCCTCGGGGAAGAGGACGCCGCAGTCGACGATCAGGATGCGGCCCCCGTATTCGAAGACCGTCATGTTGCGGCCGATCTCGCCGAGACCGCCGAGCGGGGTGATGCGGAGGGCGCCCTCCTTCAGGGCCGGGGGTGCGCCGAGTTCGGGGTGCGGGTGGCTCAAAAGACTCTCCTCACGACGCACGCCATATGCCCGGGGTCCTCCCCCTGAAGACATATGGCGTGCGTACTCAGTGTCGTTTTTCCTACTGGGTCGGTGCTCTCGCGCCGTCGGTCCGGTCCAGCGGCGGGCCCGTGAGGGTCCGGCGAGCCGGGGCGCGCACGTCTTCGTCTGTTACAGGTGTACCCCGCCGGCGGCGAGATCCTTCGTCAATCGTGCGATCTCCTCGGGAGTCGCGCCGACCAGCGGCAGCCGCAGCGGGCCGGCCGGCAGTCCCTGGAGCTCCAGCGCGGCCTTGGCGAGGATGACGCCCTGCGTGCGGAACATACCGCTGAACACCGGGAGCAGGCCCTGGTGGATCGCCGTGGCCTTGGCCACATCGCCGGCCAGGTACGCCTCGATCATCGCACGCAGTTCGCCGGCCACGACGTGTCCGACGACGCTGACCACTCCGGCGGCTCCGACCGACAGCAGCGGCAGGTTGAGGATGTCGTCGCCGGAGTACCAGGCGAGGTCGGAGCGGGCGATGGCCCAGGCGGCGGCGCCGAGGTCGCCCTTGGCGTCCTTGTTGGCGACGATCCGCGGGTGCTCGCCGAGGCGGACCAGCGTCTCGTGGCTCAGCGCGACGCCGCTGCGGCCCGGGATGTCGTAGAGCATGACCGGCAGCCCGGTGGTGTCCGCGATGTGCACGGTGTGCCGGTACAGGCCCTCCTGCGGGGGCTTGCTGTAGTACGGCGTGACGACCAGCAGGCCGTGGGCTCCGGCGGCCTCCGCCTGTCGCGCCAGCTCGGCACTGTGGTGGGTGTCGTTGGTGCCGACGCCGGCCACCACGTGGGCGCGATCCCCGACCGCCTCCACCACGGCGCGGACGAGCTGGGCCTTCTCGGCGTCACTGGTGGTCGGGGACTCACCGGTGGTGCCGTTGACGACGAGGCCGTCGTTGCCGGAGTCCACGAGGTGTGTGGCGAGGCGCTGGGCGCCGTCGAGGTCGAGTCCGCCGTCGGCGGTGAACGGGGTGACCATCGCGGTCAGGACCCGGCCGAACGGCGTCTGGGGGGTGGAGGTCGGAGCCATGCGTCCAAAGCTACTCGTAGGCGGTGGGGCGGTAACCACACCGGTCCAGTGTTCGGACAGGGGCATACCGTGCGAAGCGGCGGAAACAGGCGGTGACATGGGATTCCGGTGCTGCCCGCTCGGGGGTTCGGGCAGCACCGGAATCCGTGTTCATGAATGTAGGGAGCGGCTAGAAAAGCCGCAATCCAGACATGCGAGACACTCCGCCCATATGCCTATCGTCCCAGGTCAGGGAGCGACCCGGCCGTGCTTCTCGAAGGCCGCATGGGTGAGCGGCATGAGCCGCGCCCACTCCTGCTCCATCTGCTCGGCGACCATCTCGATCTCGCGCTGCGGGAAGGACGGCACCGCCGAGTGCTCCCGCTTGGTCCGCAGCGACAGGAAGTGCATCAGCGAACGGGAGTTGCAGGTCGCGTACATCGAGGAGAACAGGCCGACCGGCAGCACCGCGCGGGCCACCTCGCGGGCCACGCCGGCCGCCAGCATCTCCTGGTAGCGCGCGTAGGACTCGCGGTACGCGGCCTCCATCGCCTCGGTGGTGGTCCTGTGCTGCTCGGGGGTGCCGTCGACGAACTCGTAGCGGCCCGGGCGGCCCTGCTGGACGAGCTTGCGCTCCTCCGCCGGGACGTAGAAGACCGGCTGCAGCTCGCGGTAGCGGCCGGACTCCTCGTTGTAGGACCAGCCGCTGCGGTGCCGGTGGAACTCCCGGAACACGAAGATCGGCGCGCTGATGAAGAAGGTCATCGAGTTGTGCTCGAAGGGGGTGCCGTGCCGGTCCCGCATCAGGAAGTTGATCAGGCCCTTGGACTTCTCCGGGTCCTGCTGGACCGCCTCCAGGGACTGCTCCCCCGCGGTCGAGACGCGGGCCGCCCAGATGACGTCCGAGTCGGCGGCCGCGCTGCGGACCAGCTCGACCGTGACGTCGCTGCGGAAGCTGGGGGCCGTCGGTTCGTCGCTCACGCGTTACTCCTTGCGGGTTCGGTGCTGTGCAGCTTGATGGCGTGCTGCATGGTCTTGCGGGCGCGCGGGGTGTCGCCGGCGTCGGCGTACGCCACCGCGAGGCGGAACCAGACCCGCCAGTCGGCCGGCGCGGCCTCCGCCTCGGCCTGGCGGCGGGCGAACACCGCATCGGCCGAGGCCCGGTCGATCCGCCCGCCGGTGGTGCGCTGGAGCTCGTCCACCGGCAGGCCGCCCTCGGCCTCCAGCTCCCGGGCGAGCTGCTCGCTGGCCCGGCCGAACCGGACGGTCTGGCGCAGGAACCAGACGCCGATCACCGGGATGACGAAGGCGCACAGGCCGATGCCGATGCCGAGCGGCTTGCCGGTGGCGACCAGCTGGACGCCCTCCCCGACGCAGAGGAGGGCGACCAGCAGCAGCACGCCGGACAGGACGAAGAATCCGGTACGGGACGTCATGCCGGGCTCACAGGTCCAGGAAGTGTTCGAGGCCCAGGGTGAGCCCCGGCGTCTCCACGACCTTGCGCACACCGAGCAGGATGCCCGGCATGAAGCTGCTGTGGTGCAGCGAGTCGTGCCGGATGGTGAGCGTCTCACCGGTGTCGCCGAACATCACCTGCTGGTGGGCGAGCAGCCCGCGCAGCCGGACGGCGTGCACCGGCACCCCGTCCACGTCGGCGCCGCGCGCGCCGGGCAGGCTGTGGGTGGTCGGGTCCTGCTGCTGCGGGCGGCCGGCCTCGGCGCGGGCGGCCGCGATCAGCTGTGCGGTGCGGGTGGCGGTGCCGCTGGGGGCGTCGGCCTTGCGGTCGTGGTGCAGCTCGACCACCTCGACCGACTCGAAGTACTTCGCCGCGGTCTGCGCGAACTTCATGCCGAGCACCGCGCCGATGGAGAAGTTCGGCGCGATCAGCAGGCCCAGCTCGGGGGCCTGGTCGAGCCAGCCGCGGACGGTGGCCAGCCGCTCGTCCGTCCAGCCGGTGGTCCCGGTGACCACGTGGATGCCGTGGTGCAGGCAGTAGTCGAGGTTGCCCATCACCGAGTCCGGGTGGGTGAGTTCGACGGCGACCTGGACGCCGGCCTCGGTCAGCTCCGCCGGCTCGGACCCGCGGCCCAGGGTGGCCACCAGTTCGAGGTCCGGTGCGGCCTCGACGGCCTTGACCGCCTCGGAGCCGATCCGGCCGTTGGCACCGATCACGGCGACACGCAGCGTCATAGCGAAATGTCCTCTCACACCAGCAGATCGGCGAGCTTGGCGGCCCGCTTGTCGTTGACCGGTCCGATCAGCGCCAGCGACGGCCGGTACGCGCCCAGCACATCACGGGCCACCGCGTGGACGTCGTCCAGGGTCACGGCCGCGATCCGCGCCAGCATCTCGTCCACCGACAGGTGGTGTCCGTAGCTCAGCTCGGCCTTGCCGATCCGGTTCATCAGCGAGCCGGTGTCCTCCATGCCCAGCACGGTGGAGCCGGAGATCTGGCCGATCGCGCGCCGCAGCTCCTCCTCCGTGATGCCCTCGGCGACCACCTTGGCCAGCTCCGCGCGACAGATCCGCAGCACCTCCTCGACCCGCTTGGGCTGGCAGCCGGCGTAGATGCCGAACAGACCGCTGTCCGCGTAGGACGAGGAGTACGAGTACACCGAGTACGCCAGGCCGCGCTTCTCCCGCACCTCCTGGAACAGCCGGGAGCTCATCCCGCCGCCGAGGGCCGCGTTGAGCACGCCCATCGCCCAGCGGCGCTCGTCGTGCCGCGGCACCCCGGGCACGCCCAGCACCAGGTGGGCCTGCTCGGTGGAGCGGTTGAGCACCTCGACCCGGCCGGCCGTGCGCAGCGCCTTGACGCCGCGGCGGGCCTCGGCGGGGGCCGCGTCGGAGCGGGCCAGCACCGCCGCGAAGGCCTGCTCGACCTGCTTGACCACCGTGTGGTGGTCGAGGTTGCCGGCGGCCGAGACGACCAGGTTCTCGGGCCGGTAGCGGCGGCGGTAGAAGCCGGCGATCTGCTCCCGGGTGAGCACCTTGATGGTCTCCTGGGTGCCCAGGATGGGGCGGCCGAGCGGGCCGCTGCCGAAGATCACCTTGGCGAACAGGTCGTGCACCACGTCGCCCGGGTCGTCCTCGGCCATCGCCATCTCCTCGAGGATGACGCCGCGCTCGGCGTCGACGTCCTCGGAGCGGATCAGCGAGCCGGTGACCATGTCGCAGACCACGTCGATGGCCAGCGGCAGGTCGGTGTCCAGGACCCGGGCGTAGTAGCAGGTGTTCTCCTTCGCGGTGAAGGCGTTCATCTCACCGCCGACCGCGTCCAGGGCAGCCGAGATGTCCAGCGCGCTGCGCCGCGCGGTGCCCTTGAAGAGCAGGTGCTCCAGGTAGTGGGTGGCGCCGTTGAGCTGCGGGGTCTCGTCCCGCGAGCCGACGCCGACCCAGATGCCGAAGGTGGCGGAGCGCACCGTCGGCAGGGTCTCGGTGACGACCCGAAGGCCGCCGGGGAGGACGGTGCGGCGCACCGTGCCGGCGCCGTCCGCGCCCTTGAGCAGGGTCCGGGTGGAGCCGGGGCGCTGCTTCGCCGCCGGGGCCTGAGCCACGGGGGGTACCTCCAGAGGAAACACGCGTGGGAACGCTTGGACGAACGCGGGGGCAACAGGGTGCGGCCCGCACGCCGGGAGGCGTACGGGCCGCAAGGGTCAGCTAGCGGCGCTTCACTCGGAAGCGGTCTCGCCGGCTTCCTCGCCCTCGACGACGGGGATGAGGGAGAGCTTGCCGCGCGGGTCGATCTCGGCGATCTCGACCTGCACCTTGGCGCCGACACCGAGGACGTCCTCGACGTTCTCGACGCGCTTGCCGCCGGCCAGCTTGCGGATCTGCGAGATGTGCAGCAGGCCGTCCTTGCCCGGCATGAGCGAGACGAACGCGCCGAACGTCGTGGTCTTCACCACGGTGCCCAGGTAGCGCTCGCCGACCTCCGGCATGGTCGGGTTGGCGATCTGGTTGATCGTGGTGCGGGCGGCCTCGGCGGCCGGTCCGTCGGCGGCACCGATGTAGATGGTGCCGTCGTCCTCGATCGTGATCTCGGCGCCGGTGTCCTCCTGGATCTGGTTGATCATCTTGCCCTTGGGGCCGATGACCTCACCGATCTTGTCCACCGGGATCTTGATGGTGATGATCCGCGGGGCGTTCGGGGACATCTCGTCCGGCGTGTCGATGGCCTCGTTCATCACGTCGAGGATGTGCAGACGCGCGTCCTTGGCCTGCTTCAGCGCGGCGGCCAGCACCGACGCCGGGATGCCGTTGAGCTTGGTGTCCAGCTGCAGGGCGGTGATGAAGTTGCGGGTACCGGCGACCTTGAAGTCCATGTCGCCGTACGCGTCCTCGGCACCGAGGATGTCGGTCAGCGCGACGTAGTGGGTCTCACCGTCGATCTCCTGGGAGATCAGGCCCATGGCGATACCGGCGACGGCGGCCTTCAGCGGCACACCGGCGTTCAGCAGCGACATGGTGGAGGCGCAGACCGAGCCCATCGAGGTGGAGCCGTTGGAGCTCAGCGCCTCGGAGACCTGGCGGATGGCGTACGGGAAGTCCTCACGCGAGGGCAGCACGGGGATGATCGCCCGCTCCGCCAGCGCGCCGTGGCCGATCTCGCGGCGCTTGGGCGCACCCACGCGGCCGGTCTCGCCGACCGAGTACGGCGGGAAGTTGTAGTTGTGCATGTAGCGGCGACGCGTCTCCGGGGAGAGCGTGTCCAGCTGCTGCTCCATGCGCAGCATGTTGAGGGTGGTGACGCCCAGGATCTGGGTCTCGCCACGCTCGAACAGGGCCGAGCCGTGCACGCGCGGGATGGCCTCGACCTCGGCGGCCAGGGTGCGGATGTCGGTGACACCGCGGCCGTCGATGCGGACCTTGTCCTTGATGACGCGCTCGCGGACGACCTTCTTGGTCAGCGCGTTGTAGGCGGCGCTGATCTCCTTCTCGCGGCCCTCGAACTCGGGGAGCAGCTTCTCGGCGGCCAGCGCCTTGACGCGGTCCAGCTCGTTGTTGCGCTCCTGCTTGCCCGGGATGGTGAGGGCCTGGGCGAGCTCGTCCTTGACGGCGGCGGTCAGCGCGGCGAGGACGTCGTCCTGGTAGTCCAGGAAGACCGGGAACACGCCGGTCGGCTTGGCGGCCTGGGCGGCGAGCTGCGACTGGGCGGCGCACAGCACCTTGATGAACGGCTTGGCGGCGTCCAGACCGGCGGCGACGACGTCCTCGGTCGGCGCCTCGGCGCCGCCCTCGACCAGCTTGATGGTCTTGTCGGTGGCCTCGGCCTCGACCATCATGATCGCGACGTCGCCGTCCGGCAGGACGCGACCGGCGACGACCATGTCGAAGACGGCCGACTCCAGCTCGCTGTGGGTCGGGAAGGCCACCCACTGGCCGTTGATCAGCGCGACGCGGACGCCGCCGATCGGGCCGGAGAACGGCAGGCCCGCCAGCTGGGTGGACGCGGAGGCGGCGTTGATGGCCACCACGTCGTACAGGTGGTCGGGGTTGAGCGCCATGACGGTGCAGACGACCTGGACCTCGTTGCGCAGGCCCTTGACGAAGGACGGGCGCAGCGGGCGGTCGATCAGGCGGCAGGTGAGGATCGCGTCCTCGGAGGGCCGGCCCTCACGACGGAAGAACGAGCCGGGGATGCGGCCCGCGGCGTACATGCGCTCCTCGACGTCCACGGTCAGCGGGAAGAAGTCGAAGTGCTCCTTCGGCTGCTTGGACGCGCTGGTGGCCGACAGCACCATGGTGTCGTCGTCCAGGTAGGCCACGGCGGAGCCGGCGGCCTGACGGGCCAGACGGCCGGTCTCGAAGCGGATGGTACGGGTGCCGAAGGAACCGTTGTCGATCACGGCCTCGGCGTAGAACACGTTCTCTTCCACCTGGAAGATCTCCTCTTTCGTACGTCTCCGGGAGAGCGTCCCCGCGCTGCCTGCCGGCTGGCCCTGGCCCTCCTGGCAAGGAGGACGGCAGTCGGGCCGGTCTTCGATCGAAGCCTCCGGGGTGCTCCGCTCGGTCTGCGGGGCTTCCGGGGGCCACTACCGAGGACCGGCGCCTCACGGCTGCCGGGCCGGGACGGGCGGTCCGCGTCTGGACGCTCTCTCGGATGCGGGCGGCTTCCGTTTGAAGCCTTCGGCCCGCGGGGGGTTCGGGTTCGTCTGCCCGGGTGGCGCGCTGGTGCGCCATCACCGGGCATGCCCACAACCCTACGGTGCAATCCTCGGCCACCTGGGGAGGTACGCGCGAGTTGTTATGTCCGGGCGCCGCGGCTCGGGGTGTCCGCGGCATACGCGCGAGGGGCGGCTCCCCGGTGTGGGGAGCCGCCCCGAGCGGCGGTCTTAGCGGGCGCCACCGGCGGCACCGCGGCGGATGCCCAGGCGGTCGACGAGCGTACGGAAGCGCTCGATGTCCTTCTTGGCCAGGTACTGCAGCAGGCGGCGGCGCTGGCCGACCAGGATCAGCAGGCCACGACGCGAGTGGTGGTCGTGCTTGTGGGTCTTGAGGTGCTCGGTCAGGTCCGCGATGCGACGGGAGAGCATGGCCACCTGGACCTCGGGGGATCCGGTGTCGCCCTCCTTCTGGCCGAACTCGGCGAAGATCTGCTTCTTGACGTCAGAGGCGAGAGCCACTGCAACTCCTTCAGGGTGTACCGAGCGGTCCTGGTCGACAACACAGGACTGATGAGGACTCGGTGTCGTGACGGAGCGCGGCCGGCGGTCTGCGACCCACCGGAGGCGGACACACGGCTGCGCTCGAAGGCCAAGGGTACCAGTGCCGCCCACCCGGCCGGTCGGCGGGCCGGACGGGCCGAACGGGGCGGGCGGCGCGGGCCGGGCCGGTCAGCTGGTGGCGCCGCGGACCAGCCGGTAGACGTCCAGGACGGCGAGCGCCAGCGGGACGAGGGAGATCAGGGTCAGGCTGTCGACCAGGTCCAGGATGCGCCCCCAGAACGGGGAGACGCCGAGCCGGGGCACCACCAGCGCGATCGCGGCGAGCAGCGCCGCGCCGAACGCGATGGAGGCCGCCAGCCAGACGGTGCGCAGGTCGACCTCGGTGGAGCTGGCGGCGCGCAGGATGAACTGCGGGGTGTGCAGGGACAGGCCGATGATCAGCAGGGCCAGGCCGAGCAGCCCGGCGATGGTGAGGCTGAAGACCTGCGCGGTGTAGCGGAACAGCCGGGCGCGCAGCATCGTGGCCAGGCCCAGGGCGAGCGCGAGCAGCTCGGGGAACGTCCGGTCGGTGAAGCCGAGGACGGCGCAGGAGCCGACCACGACCGCGGCGCAGCCGCCGACCAGGCCGACCAGGACCTCGTGGCCGCGGCGGGCCTGGTGGGCGATCCGCTCGTACTGGACGGCCTCGGCGCGCTCGGCCTCCTCGTCGTAGTCGCGGCTGCGGGTGCGGGTCTGGCCCGGGGCGCTGAAGCCGACGGGCAGCCGGGCGAAGCGGGCGGAGAGGCCGGGCAGGAAGCCGACGGCCGCGACGGCGGTGATGCCGGTGACGGCGGCGATGTGCCCGGCCGGGGTGTCCGGCAGCAGGACGGCGGCGAAGGTGGCGAGCGCCCCGGCGGCCGCGACCAGGGCGGCGGCGACGAACACCGCGTCCTTCTCGGGAAGCAGTCCGACCAGCAGCACGGCGACCACCAGGGCGGCGACGCAGCCGGCCAGGAACTGGAGCCGGCCGGGGCCGTCCCACGGGTGGGCGACGGCGAGGACGCCGCTGCCGCCGATCATGGCGTGCGGCAGGGCGCCGAGGCCGAGCGCGAGCGCGGCGTGGGCGTCCTGGTAGACCCGGGCGCGGACGCCGGCCAGCGCGGTGAGGACGACGGCGGTGACGCCGGCCAGGACGCCGGGCAGGCCGTGCATGTCGTGGCGCAGGTCGGCGAACCAGAGCGCGAAGCCGAGCAGGACGAGCAGCAGTGCGGCGCCGATCAGGCCGAAGGCCCGCATGAGTTCGGCGCTCCAGAGCCGGCGGTCGGTCTCGACGGCGCTGGCGATCGCGTCGGCGACGTCGTCGTAGACGGCCGGCGGGAGGGACTCGGCGAAGGGGCGCAGCGCGAGCAGGTCGCCGTCGCGGACCTGCTGGGCGGCGAGCGGCAGGCCGCTGTCGAGGACGGTGCCGTCGCGGCGCACCAGGTGGAAGCCGGTGGGCGCGCCGTCGGGCCGGCTCTGGTTGGCCAGGCGCAGCACCTCGGGGTAGACGTCCGCGAGCGGGACGTCCTCGGGCAGGGCGACGTCGATCCGGCGGTCCGGGGCGACGACGGTGACCCGGCAGTAGCCGGTCGCGGCGGCGTTGCTCATCGCCGCACCTCGGTCCTTCGACGCACTGGGCGCTCCCCCTTGTTGACGGTGCCGCGGCACGGCGGCGCTCGATGTGGCAATGGAACCGGCCCGACCGGGCCGCGAGTTGGCGCGGCGTTACCCTACCCGCTCGGTTCGTGCCCGGCCCCGGTGCGGGCCGGGCCCCCGGCGGGGGGTGCGGACGCGGGCCTGGCGGGCGGTGCGGGGGCGACCGTTAGGATCGGCCCCTGCGCGCGGTACGGGGGGCGGCGCCGTATGGTGCGTCCTCGCCCTGGTGAATCCCGTACGAGCCGTACGAGCCGTACGAGTCCAGTTGCGTGAGGGCTGATGCCGAAGTGATCGATCGACGCCGCGGGGTGGATGACACATGGGTGTGATCACGGTCAAGCGCCCGGGCAGGGCCTATCCGCCGGCGGTGCCGGACGAGCCGGTGGAGCTGGTGACCCCGCCCGAACTGCCCCGGCAGGGCGGCGAGGACTGGCTGATGAGCATCCTTCCGATGCTCGGCATGGGCGGCTCGGCGGTGTTCTTCTTCGCGCCGGGCGCGGCGGCCCCGATGAAGATCATGGGCGGTCTGATGGTCGCCTCGACGGTCGGCATGGTGCTGGCGCAGATCATGCGGGCCCGCAGGGGCGGTTCGACCGCGATGGCGGACGAGCGGCGCGACTACCTCAAGTACCTGCAGCAGATGCGCCGCCAGGTGCGCCGCACGGCGGAGCGCCAGCGCGGCGCGCTGCTGTTCCTGAACCCGGCGCCGGACCAGCTGTGGTCGATCGTGGCGGACGGCCGGCGGCTGTGGGAGCGCCGCACCGGGGACGGCGACTTCGCGCAGATCCGGGTGGGCCTGGGCCCGGTGCAGCTGTCGACGCCGCTGGTGGCGCCGCAGACCGCGCCGATGGACGAGCTGGAGCCGCTGTCGGCGGCCGCGATGCACTCCTTCCTGAAGGCCCACGGCACCTTGCAGGACCTGCCGCTGGCGGTGTCGCTGCGCGCCTTCTACCACGTCACGGTGTGCGGGGACGCGGACTCGGTGTACGGCAACGTGCGCGCGATGATCGCCCAGCTGACCACCCTGCACTCGCCGGACGACCTGCTGGTCGCGGTGGCCGCGGCGCCGGGCGCGGCGGAGGAGTGGGAGTGGACCAAGTGGCTCCCGCACAACCAGCACCGCAAGGAGGCCGACGGCGCGGGCTCGCGCCGGCTGATCGCCACCGACCTGGGCGAGCTGGAGTTCCTGTTGCAGGACGAGCTGGCCGGCCGCCAGCGGTTCGTGCGGGACGCGGCGCCCGCGCCGGACCAGCCGCACCTGGTGGTGGTGATGGACGGCGCCGGGGTGCCGCCGAACTCGCTGCTGGCGAGCCCCGAGGGCGTGCAGGGGGTGACCGTCATCGAGGTGGTGCCGGGCGACCTGGACGAGCCGAGCGGGCACCTGATGGTGACGGTGAGCCCGCAGGAGCTGGTGCTGCGCTCGGCCTCCGGGGCGACGTACACCGGCACGCCGGACCTGCTCTCGGTCTGGCAGTGCGAGGCACTGGCACGGCAGTTGGCGCCGTACCGGCTCTCGGCCGGCGGGGACGACGAGCCGCTGCTGTCGAACCTGGACTTCACCGACCTGATGAACTCGGGCGACCCGGGCTCCTTCGACGTGACGCGCAGCTGGCGTCCGCGCGCCCAGCACGAGCGGATGCGGGTGCCGATCGGGGTCGGCGCGAACGGCGAGCACGTCTACCTGGACATCAAGGAGGCCGCGCTGGAGGGCATGGGCCCGCACGGCCTGTGCGTGGGCGCGACCGGCTCCGGCAAGTCGGAGCTGCTGCGCACCCTGGTGCTGGCGCTGGCGATGACGCACTCCTCGGAGATCCTGAACTTCGTCCTCGCCGACTTCAAGGGCGGCGCGACCTTCTCCGGCATGGCGGACATGCCGCACACCTCCGCGGTGATCACCAACCTGGAGGGCGAACTCACCCTGGTCGACCGCATGCGCGACGCGATCGAGGGTGAACTGCACCGCCGCCAGGAGCTGCTGCGCTCGGCGGGCAACTACGCCAACATCCACGAGTACGAGCGGGCCCGGGCGGCCGGCGCGGCGCTGGACCCGCTGCCCTCGCTGGTGCTGATCATCGACGAGTTCTCCGAACTGCTCACCGCCAAGCCGGACTTCATCGAGATGTTCATCCAGATCGGCCGGATCGGCCGGTCGCTGGGGGTGCACCTGCTGCTGGCGTCGCAGCGTCTGGAGGAGGGCAAGCTGCGCGGCCTGGACACCTATCTCTCCTACCGGATCGGTCTGCGCACCTTCTCGGCGGCCGAGTCGCGGGCGGCGATCGGGGTGCCGGACGCCTACCACCTGCCGCCGGTGCCGGGCGTCGGGTACCTCAAGTTCGGCGAGGACGTGATGGACCGGTTCAAGGCCGCGTACGTCTCGGGGCCCTACCGGGCGCCGGGGCAGCAGCGGTCGACCGGCGGGCGGCGGGTGAACGCCCGCCCGGTGCTGTTCACCGCGGCCCGGGTGGAGCCGCCGGAGCCGGCGGTGGAGGAGGAGGCGCCGCTCGCCCCGGAGCAGGACGACGCGCTGGTCGACACCGTGCTGGACGTGTTCGTGCAGCGGATGACGGGCCAGGGCCCGGCCGCGCACCAGGTGTGGCTGCCGCCGCTGGAGGAGGCGCCGAGCATGGACCACCTGCTGCCGCCGCTCCAGGTGGTGCCGGAGCGCGGGCTGACCGCGCCCGGCTTCCCGGCGGGCCGGCTGCGGGTGCCGATCGGCATCGTGGACAAGCCGCGCGAGCAGAAGACCGACGTCCTGGAGGTCGACTACGCGGGGGCGGCCGGCCACGGCCTGGTCGTGGGCGGCCCGCGCTCGGGCAAGTCGACGGTGGTGCGCACCACGGTGGCCTCGTTCGCGCTCACCCACACCCCGCGGGAGGTGCAGTTCTACCTGCTGGACTTCGGCGCGGGCAGCTTCCAGTCACTGGCCGGGCTGCCGCACGTCGGCGGGGTGGCCGGGCGCCTGGACGTCGACAAGGTGCGCCGGATGGTCTCCGAGGTGCACGGGGTGCTGAACCGGCGCGAGGAGCTGTTCCGGGCCGCCGGGATCGACACCATCGGCACCTACCGGGCCCGCCGGGCGGCCGGGCAGCTGCCGGACGAGGCGTTCGGCGACGTGTTCCTGGTGATCGACGGCTGGAACACCTTCAAGCAGGAGTTCGAGGTGCTGGAGGCGGTGATCGGCGACATCGCCCAGCGCGGCCTCGGCTACGGCGTCCACCTGGTCATCACCGCGGCCCGGTACGCCGAGGTGCGCCCGGCACTGAAGGACCTGCTGCAGAACCGGACCGAGCTGAAGCTCGGCGACCCGATGGAGTCCGAGGTGGACCGCCGGGTGGCGCAGAACGTCCCGTCGCTGGCCGGGCGCGGCATCACCCCGGAGCGGCTGCACTTCCTGTCCGGCCTGCCGCGGCTGGACGGCTCCTGCGCGGTGGACGACCTCCAGCACGGGGTGGCCGGCCTGGTCGCCGCCGTCGACGGGGCCTGGAGCGGCCCGCGCGCGCCGCAGGTGCGGATGCTGCCGGCCGTCCTGGACGGGAACTCGCTGCCGAAGGGCTCCGAGCGCCCGGAGCGCGGGATCGCCTTCGGCGTGGACGAGGCCGAGCTGGCACCGGCCTTCGTGAACTTCGAGACCGACCCGCTGTTCATCGTCTTCGGCGATACCGAGTCGGGGAAGTCGGCGCTGCTGCGGATGCTGATCAAGCAGATCACCGAGCGGTACACCCCGGACCAGGCGGGCATCGTGGTCGGCGACTACCGGCGCGCGCTGCTGGGCACCGTGCCGCCGGAGTACCTGGTGGAGTACGCGGCCGCGCAGCCGGCCATGGCGGCCATCGTGGACATGCTGCGCGGGGCCTGCGCGCGCCGCCTGCCCGGCCCGGACGTCACCGCCGAGCAGCTGCGCAACCGCAGCTGGTACAGCGGCAAGGACATGTTCGTGGTCGTGGACGACTACGAGCTGGTCGCGACGAGCTCGGGCAACCCGCTGGCGCCGCTGGCGGAGTTCCTGCCGTTCGCCCGGGACATCGGCCTGCGGGTGATCGTGGCCCGCAGCGCGGGCGGCGCCGGCCGCTCGCTGTACGAGCCGGTGCTGCAGCGGATGCGCGAGCTGGGCGGGCAGGGCGTGATCCTCTCCGGCAACCGGGACGAGGGCGCGCTGCTGGGGACGGTCAAGCCGATGCCGCTGCCGCCGGGGCGCGGGGTGTACGTGTCGCGCCGGGCGACCGGTGGGCAGATGGTCCAGACGGGCTGGCTGCCGCTGGTGTGAAGGCGCCGGCGCACCGCGCCGGCGGCTACGGACAGTGATCGAGGGGTCGGGCTCGCGGGAGCCCGGCCCCCTTCGCGTCCCAGGTGTCGAAACGTTACCTAGATCTTTCCGGGGCGGGGCTGCGGTTCCCGCACCCCGTCCGGGGGTTGCGGCCGCGCAAAGGGGCGCCTGGGCGTATCGCCGTCCGACTCCACGGACACCTTTGAAAGGCGGCTTGCAACACTCTGTTCACCTTGGATTCAGTTGTAATGTGGCAGAGGTAACAAGTCGGGCAAAGCTCGCAATGACCGTACGTGATCATCGGATCGCATGTCCATACCCTTCCGCGCAACGGATTCCGAAGCATTTCGGCCATTGACGCAATCAATACGCCCAGGTTCCATTGCGACCCAGGAGCGACCCCACCAGAACCCGAGCAGACAGCCAGCGGAGGCGATACCGCTCCCACCCACAGGACCGAACAGAGCCGATCGGAAGCCACATGACCGACACGCTTCGCCCGCCACGCGCCGCGACCCCCGCGACGGCCGACACCGCCGCCGCGCCCCAGCAACTCAAGCGCTCGATCGGCGTGGTGGGCGGCACCCTGCTCACACTGTCCTGCGTCACCCCGGCCTCCACGCTCTTCGTGATCGTCCCGGAGCTGTTCTCCAGCATCGGCAGCGCCACCGCCCTGGCCATCGCCATCGGCACCGTGCTGTGCGTCGCCGTCGCGTTCTGTTACTCCGAGCTCGGCACCCTGATCCCCAGCGCCGGCGGCGAGTACGCGATGGTCGGCACCCTCGCCGGGCGGCTGGCCGGCTGGCTGGTCTTCGTGCTCTCGCTGATCGTGGTGATGATCGTCCCCTCGGTCATCGCCCTCGGCACCGCCGACTACCTCGCCCCCGTGCTGCACCTCGACAAGGCCATGACCGGCGCCGCCGTGATGCTCGCCGCCACCCTGGCCGGCCTGCTCGACCTGCGCGCCAACGCCTGGATCACCGGCGTCTTCCTGGTCCTGGAGGTCATCGCGGCCGGCGTCGTCTCGGTCCTCGGGTTCTCCCACGCCAACGCCGACGCCCCCAGCCTGCTGCACGGCGTGGTCACCGGGGACGGCGGCGCCACCACCACGGTGAGCATCGGCGCCATCGTCGGCGCGCTCGGCATCGCCCTGTTCATCACCCAGGGCTTCTCCACCGCCGTCTACCTCTCCGAGGAGCTGGAGAACCCCCGCCGCAACGTCTCGCGCACCGTGCTGTGGACGCTCGGCATCTCCTCCGCCGTCATCCTGGTCCCGGTCGTCGCCATCACCATGGGCGCCCCCGACCTGCAGACCCTGAGCTCCGGCGACATCTCCGGCATGGTCACCGCCTGGAGCAACTCCGCGGTCGGCACCTTCATCAGCCTCTGCGTCGCGCTGGCGATCATCAACGCCGGCATCGTCATGGTCATCCAGAACTCCCGGGTCCTGTTCGCCTCCGCCCGCGACAAGGCCTGGCCCGAGCCGGTCAACAAGGCCTTCGGCACCCTCGGCCGGTTCGGCTCCCCGTGGGTCGCCACCCTGGCCGTCGGCCTGCCCGGCGCCGCGCTCTGCTTCGTCAAGGGCGCGCTGCTCAGCAACATCACCGGCGTCGCCGTCACCGGGATGTACCTGCTGGTCGCGATCGCCGCGCTGCTCTCCCGCCGCGCCCACCACAAGCACGCCGCCGCCTGGCGGATGCCGCTGTGGCCGGCCGTCCCGGTGGTGCTGATCGCCGTCCTCGTCTACGTGATGACCCAGCTGGACACCGAACCCCTGCTGTGGACCGGCGGCATCACCGCCGCCGCCACCCTCTACTGGCTGTTCTACCTGCGCCCCCGCCAGGACACCCGCTGGGTGATCAGCCTCCCCGAGGACCAGCAGCCCTGACCCCCACCCCTCCCCCACACGGCAGTGCCCCGGGCTCCCCCCCCCCCCCGGGCCCGCCCCGCGCCCGCACCGCTGGAGACCGCGCACACAAACCCGCGCGGGGGGGGGGGCGGACGCTGGGGGGGGGGTCGGGCCGCG
>NZ_JBHWIJ010000066.1:17691-32510 GCF_042732255.1 Kitasatospora sp. NPDC059803
GGGCTCCCCCTCGCCCGGGGCACTGCCACGTCCGGACCGCTACTTCCTCAGCTTCCACACCGGCGCGGTGGCGATCGCCTTCAGCTGGTCGGTGCTCAGCGCCGGGGTGCTGCGGGTCGCCGGGGTCTGCTGGGTGCCGCTGTTGAACGCGCTGATCACCACCCGCAGGCCGTCCGCGTGCAGGGTGTCGACGGTCCACATGCCCGGGTTGGAACCCCGCTTGCCGACCACCACCCTGGTGCCGTCCGGCTGCGCCTGGGCACTGCCGAACAGCTCCTCCTTGGTCTTGTCGTCACGGGACCAGTCCTGCACGTTGATCTCCACCAGGGACTTGCCCTTGCCGTCGTTGACCACGAAGTTCGCGTAGCCCGGCTGGCCCCCGGTCTCCGTCTCGGTCAGCCCTGCCGGCAGCAGCTTGGCGACGATCGCCAGGATCTCGTCCTTGTCGTACTCCTTGCCGCTGTCTCGCGGCTTGACCGGCACCGGGTCCGGGATCGAGGCGATGACCCGGTCCCAGGACTTGTCCGTGACGATCGCCTTGAGCTGCTCGGGGGTCAGCGGGGGCTTCGGGCGGCTGTCCGGCGAGCCCTTCTCCGCCGGGGAGTTCCACTCGGACAGCTCGACCTGGCGGCCGTCCTTGCCGATCAGCTTGGCGTTCCACCACTTGGTGGTGGCCCGCTTGTCCGGGTACTCGTAGCCCTGGAGGACGGTCAGCGTGCCGCCGTCCGGCAGGGTGGTGGCACTGCAGGCGTCGTACTGGACGAGCTTCTTGTCCGGGCAGTCGTTCTCCGCCCGGTTCGGGTCGCCGTCCGCCAGGCGGCCGAGCGAGATGCCCATCGCGGACTTGCCCTTGCCGTCGTCGAAGACCAGCGAGGCGGTCGCGGCGATGCCGCCGCCGTACGGCCGGCCCGGATCGACCCCCGTGCCGGTGCCGGTGCCGCCGGTGGTCTCGCCCTTGGGGAGCAGGGCCTGGAACATCGCCAGCACCTCGTCGCCGGAGACCGCCGGCGGCGCCGAGGCGGAGGCGGACGCCGAGGAGGCCGGGGCCGCCGAGCCGCTGCCGCCGGCGGTGCTCGGGGCGGCCGCGGGCACCGTACTCGGGCGCGGCGAGGAGCCGGTGAGGTACACCGCACCTGTGCCCACCAGGGCCAGCGCGGCCGCGCCGCCCACCACCGCGGCGGTCGAGCGGCGGCGCCAGCGGCGGCGGCCGCGCCGGTACCCGCCCGCGAGCAGGTCGGACGGCTCGGCGCGGAAGCCCTCGCCCGTACGGGTGAGGGCGTAGAGAAGATCGTCCTCGAACTTGTCCGGTTCGGACATGGGTGGTCACCGTCTCCTTGCATCACGAAATTGCGTCACGGGGAGCGTCACGGGGTGCGTCACGGACTACGAGCAGTGGTCAGCGGGCGGCGAGCTCGGCCAGCGAGTCGCCGAGCAGGGTGCGCAGCCGGGCCAGCGCCCGGGTGGTACGGGTGCGGACCGCCCCCGGGGAGGAGCGCAGCATCTCGGCGGTCTCCGCGACGCTGTGGTCCTCCCAGTAGCGCAGCACCAGGACGGCGCGGTCCTTGGGCGGCATCCGGCCGAGGGCGTCGAGCAGGGTCATCCGCAGCGCGCCGTCCGCCTCCCGCGCCTCCGACTCGGGCACGGCCGCGATGGGGCGCTCGGTGCTGGAGCGGCGGCGCTGCTGGGCGAGGAAGGTGCGCACCATCACCGTGTGGGTGTAGGCGGCCGGGTTGTCGATCCGGTCCCGGCCGCCGGTCCAGGCGCTGCGCCGCCAGAGCACGTACATCCGGCTGAGGGCCTCCTGGACGAGGTCCTCGGCGTAGTGGGTGTCGCCGCTGGTCAGCAGGCAGGCCGAGCGGTACAGGTGGCCGGTGCGGCCGGACACCAGTTCCAGGAACTCGGCGTCCTCGGCCTCCCGGCCCGCCCCGATCCACCCCATGCCTGCCGCCCCCCGTGTCCGCGCTCCCTGACACTTCTTGGATGCGGCGAGCGACCCACGACGTTACAGCCGTTGCGGAGGATTCTCCTACGCACTCCCCGGGCACCGGGCAGGTGCTGCGTACCCGGATCAGTCGGCGGACCTGCGGCGCAGGTCGCGCAGGACGACGCCGCCGCCGATGAGCAGCGCGACCAGCAGCGCCCCGATGCCGAGGACGTACGTCGCGGTGCGGCCGTCGCGGTCGGCCTGGGTCTCGCCGAGGCCGACCGGCCGGGGCACGATCGGGGCGGCGGCCAGTTGGACGGGGGCGTCCGGAGTGGCGGTGAACGGCGCGCTCTCGGGGGCCTTGGTGACGGCCCTGACCGGGTCGACCACGCCCCAGCCGATGAACTGGTTCGGATCGCGCTGGGTGCGCTGGGCGGTCTGCTCGATCCAGGCCCGCACCTGGGCCGGCTTCCAGTTCGGGTGGGCGCCGACCAGCAGCGCGACGAGCCCGGACACGTACGGGGCGGAGAAGCTGGTGCCGTTGTCGACGCACTGGCCGCCCCTGGGGACGGTGGAGAGCATGTCGACGCCGGGTGCGGCGACCTTCACGAAGGAGCCGTACTGGGAGAACGGGGCGCGCTCGTTGTTGCGGTCGGAGGCGCCGACGGCGAGCACGGTCGGGAACGCGCCGGGGTAGGTGTCGCCCTCCTTGCCGTCGTTGCCGGTGGAGGCGACCACCACGACGCCGCTGTCCTCGGCGGCCTGGACGGCGGCCTTCAGCTCCTGGTACCCGCCGAAGCCTGCGGCGCCGGCGCCGCGGACGTCCTGGGAGATGTTGATGACCTTGGCCTTGGCCCTGACCGCCTCGTTGACGGCCTGGACCAGGGTGGAGACGTCGCCGTTGCCGTCGCTGTCGTTCTGGCGGATCGACAGGATGGCGGCGTCGGGGGCGAGCCCGACGAAGCCCGTCCGGTCGTAGCGGCGGGCGGCGATGATGCCGGCCACCTTGGTGCCGTGGCCGACCGGGTCCTCCTTGGAGCTGCCCGGGACCTTCTCCTTGGTCTCCCGGTTGACCACCAGGTTGGAGCCCTCCAGGACCTTGCCGGCCAGCTGCGGGTTCTGGTCGTCCACGCCGGTGTCGATGACCGCGACGGTCACCCCCGCGCCGGTGGTCCGACCGCCCTGCCACAGTTCGTCCAGCAGCAGGCGCTGCAGCGACCACGGCACGGTCGGCACGTCGGGCGCGTTCTTCGGGCAGTCGCCCGCGGCGGCCAGCCCGGGTCCGCTGTCCGCGCGCGCCGGGGCGGCGAGCGGGCCACCCAGCACGGCGAGCGCGGCCAGTGCCGCGGCCGCCTTCCGGTACCCGCGTCCGGACACCCTGCCACCCCTCATGTCGTCCACCCGTGCCGCGCGCCGAAGGGCGGGTGCCCGGAGTCCGAGCACCCGCCCCCTCACGTTCCCGCTGGGGAACGCGTGGTCAGTTGTTCCCCCACAGCTTGGCGTTGTTGTTCTCGGTCGTCTTGTAGCTCTGCGCGGCGCTGTCCAGCGAGGAGGCGATCTGCGTGCAGACCTTCTGCAGGTCGGCGGCGCGCGCGTCCCACTGGGTCTGGTGGGCCTGGTAGCCCTGCTGGGCCGCGCCCTGCCAGCTGGACGCGATGCGGTTGACGTCGCCCTTGAGGTCGTTCAGCAGGTGGTCGATGCGACCGGCCGAGGCACGCACTTCCTCGGCCGCGTGGTGGACGGTCTCGAAGTTGACGAGGATGTGGTCGGACACGATGTCTCCCTTGACGAGGATGCGGAGCACCCCGCGCTCAGCCGCGGGCGCCCCACCGAGCGGAAGGTCGGAACAGAACGGTGATCAGCGCGGTGCGGCTGATCAGCCCTGGGCGTTGGAGAACAGCGCCTTCTGCTCTTCTTCGGTGCTCGCGTAGTGCTTGGTGGTCAGCTCGATCGCGTGCTGGATCGCGGTCAGCGACTCCTTCAGCTTCGCGATGTCGGTGTTGACCTGGTCCTGCAAGGCCTTGTAGGCGCTCGCCGCCTGGCCCTGCCAGCCGCCGGTGATGCCATCGACCGTGCTGATGAGCTTCTGCCGCTCAGCCTCGATCTTCCCGATCGCGTCCTCGATCCGCTTGGCGAAAGCCAGCATCTCCTGAGCGGTCATCGTGAACTGACCCTGAGCCATGCTCCACCATCCCCCATGAGACAGACATTGCGTGTACGGAGGGCAGCGCGGCCCGACCGTCCCATCACCCTAGTGATGTCCAGGAGCACTGTAGTCGGCACACGCAGCTCGCCCAACACCGAACTCGACGCAGTTACCAGACCATGACACGTAGGCCAAGTCCGTTGCCTGGCTTGGCCGATCAGGCGTTCTGCGGCTGGGCGGCGCTCTTCGCCGTCAGCGGCGGGCCGGCCGGGACGAGGTCCGACCACTCGTGCGGCACCGGGAGCGGCTGGAGCTCCTTGTAGCCCAACCGGGCCTGGTTGGCGCCCGATTCGTCCTGCGGCGGCTGCTGGTCCGGCGCGGTGGCGCCCGGCTGCGGGGTTGGCGTCTTCGGGGCGCCGCCCTGACCGGGCTGCCCGCCCTGGCCCGGCTGCGCGCCGGGCGGCGTGGTGGCGCCGCGGCCGCCGTCGCCGTTGGCCGGCACCGAGTAGCGCAGACCGGTCTCGGTGATCAGGAAGTCGGTGCCGGAGCCGCCCGCCGCGTTGTCCAGCGCGCGGTAGAAGAGGCCGTGCCCGGGCGTCACGTACGCGGCGCCCGCGCCGTTGTTGTACGGCGCCGGGTAGGACGTCCCAGCCCAGACGCTGCGCCGGGGCGTGCGGCCGTCCTCGGCGACGCCGTCGAAGGTGCTGCACACGACCAGGCGCGCGTCCTGCCGGTCCTGCCAGTTGTTGGCCGGCGCACCGGACTTCAGCGGCCAGTCGTCCCCGGTGCCCGGCAGCCGGGCGTCGTTGCCCAGCTTGGCGTGGTCGGCCGGGGTCATCTCGTCGCTGCGCGGCCGCTTGTCGCCGTCGTACTTGTAGAGGTCCTGGTAGTCCGGGTTCTGCCGGATCAGCTCCGCCTGGAACGGCGTCACCAGGTAGAGCCGGTCCTTGCCGACCACGTAGCGGCGGTCCTGGTAGTGCACCAGCCGGCCGATCCGGCGGTCGGCCTGGTTGCCCAGCTCCACCGAGGAGTTGGGGCTCGGGCTGTCCGCCACCCCGTCGACCTTCGGGAAGGTGATCGGGCTGCCGGTCACCAGGGTGTCCAGCCACTCGCGCTTGACGCGCTGCGGCACCGCGTTGGGCCCGAAGACCGCGGTGATCAGCGACTTGCGCTCCTTGTCGTCCGCCTGCGGCGAGCCGATGCCGTGCTTGCGGCCCTGCGCGTCGACCAGGAACACCTTCGCGTCACCCGGCCTGGCCGCGGGCTGGCCCGGCGCCGGCTGCGCGGAGACCTGCTGCTCGCCCGCCTGCTGCACCAGCAGCAGCTGGTCCTGGCCGAGCACCCGGTCCTTGGCCGCCAGCGCCGCCGCGTCCGGGCCGGCCGCCACGAACACCGCCTGGTTGACGGTCTCCTGCTTGTCGTCCGAGCCCGGGCGGTCGCAGACCGACCACTTCATCGGCTTGTCCGCGTTGTCCCTCGTCGGCAGCTTGTCCGGCGCGTACGGGATGCCGATCGTCGGGCCGTGGTTGGGGTAGCTGTCGAGCACCCCGTCGTCGACCACCACCACCTTGGCGTCGGCCGGCAGCACCAGCCGCGCCGAGGACATGTTGAGCACCTGGTGCAGCCGCCTGGTCCGGCCGTCCGGGTCGGTCAGCACCACGTACCGGGTGGTCGACTTCTTGCCCTGGACGACGTTCTTGCCGTCGTCCCAGTGCAGCGGCGCGCTCGGCTTGAACACCCCCCACAACCCGAACCCGGCGACGATCACCGCCCCGGCCAGCACGCTCGGCAGCACCGCCTTCACCGGGCGCGGCGCGTCCTCGTCGCTGCCGCCGCCACCGGGCAGCAGGAACGCCCCCACCGTGCGCTTGCGGGCGAAGGTGTACGCGTTCAGCTCGTCCCGGCGCGATGCCATCCTCGTCGTCCCCCTCGTCAGGCATTGTCGGACCGCCCTGCACCGCCCCCCCGCACCCGCCGGGCGGGAACCCGCACGAACCCTCTACGATGCGGCAGCAGACGGTGAGTACGGTACGGGTACGGTCCGCGCACCGGCCAGCCGGGCCGCGGCAACTGATCAGAGAGGGTCACCCGGGGGATGCCAAGCCAGACCGCTCCAGGACGCCGCGGACCGGCAACGGGCGGGAGGTCGCGCCGCTCCGGCCGGGCGCAGCGCGGCGGCCCCGCCCCCGAGACCGCGCCCGGGCAGCCGCTGCCGCCCGCCGGCGGGAGCAGCGGCCGTGACGAAGGCGGTCGCGGGCCCGTCCTGCTCCGGATCAACCCCCGGCCCGGGCTGCTCGGCGGCCGGCTGAGGCTCCAACAGCTCGTCCTGGTCGAGGTCGCGGCCGCGCTGGTCGCGGTGGGCTGGACGATCAGCCGACCGGTCGCCGCCGGCTTCGGCGCGGTCGCGCTGGTCCTGGTGGTGCTCGCCGTGATCCCGCTGCGCGGCCGGACCATCCCCGAACTGCTACGGGTGCGCGCCGCCCTCAAGTCCCGCCGCCGGCAGGCCCGCAGCACGCTGCCGCCGGCCGGCACCGACCCGGCGCTGGCCCCCGCCCTGGAACTCGAACCGGCACTGCGCACCTGCACCCACGCCACCGAGGCCGACCTGGGCGGCCGCCCCGTCCGCCGGGAGACCGGCATGGTCGGCGACGGCACCTTCCTCAGCTCGGTGCTGCTCGTCCAGGCCAAGGACCAGCCGCTGCGCCCGGTGCGCACCGCGCTGCCGCTGCCCCTGGACGTGATCTGCTCGGCACTCCAGGTCGACGACATCACCCTGGAGTCGGTGCAACTCGTCCAGCACACCCAGCCGGCCCCGGCCCCGCACCTGCCCGAGCAGTCGCTGGCCGCCCGCGCCTACCGGGAACTGCCGGACGGCACCGCCACCCCCGGGCTGCGGCTGACCTGGGTGGCGCTCAAGCTCGACCCGGAGCGCGCCGCGGCCGCCGTCCGGGCCCGCGGCGGCGGCGAGGAGGGCGCCCGCAAGGCACTGCAACGGGTGACCGACCAGCTGGCCGGGCGGCTCAACAGCGCCGGGTTCAACGCGACCGTGCTGGACGAGCGCGAGCTGATCGCCGCGCTGGCCATCTCCACCTGCGCCAACCCGCTCGCGGTGGCCGGGCGCCAGGGCACCGGCAGCGGCGGCGGCACCACCCGCCGCACCCAGGAGGGCAGCCGGTTCTGGCGGATCGACGACCGCTGGCACAGCACCTACTGGATCTCCCGCTGGCCGCAGCTCAGCCGCCCCGGCGGATCGCCCGGCCGGATCGCCGCGCCCGACCTGGTCAACCTGGTCACCGGCTCCCCCGCGCTGGCCAGCACCTTCAGCCTGACCGCCGGGCGCGGCACCGGCGGCTCGGTGACCGTCAGCGGGCACCTGCGGGTGACCGGGCGCAGCGAGAGCGAGGTGACGCAGGTCGGCCGTCAGGTGGAGGCGCGGGCGCAGGGCGCCGGACTCGGCCTGGTCCGGCTCGACCTGGAGCAGGCCCCCGGGGTGCTCGCCACCCTGCCGCTGGGAGGAGCGTCCTGATGGCGTACCAGACCTATCCGGCCCCCGGCCCGCAGCACGGCGCCGAACAGCCCCGGGCGCGGTCCCGGATCCTGCCCGGCTTCGGGCTGCGCGGCCCGCGCCGGGAGAAGCACGTGCTGGACGCCGCGGACCTCGGGGCGCTGGCCTTCCCGGTCGGCGACGACGGCGTGGTGATCGGCGCCGACCCGCAGGGGCTGCCCGCGGTGCTCGGCCTGTTCCGGCCCAGCGCGTACGACCTGGTGCTGGTCGGCGGCGTGTGGACGGCGCAGGTCATCGCGCTGCGGGCGGCCGCGATCGGCGCCCGGGTCGCGGTGGAGACCGCGCGCGGGCAGCTGTGGGGCCCGCTGGCGCAGGCCGCGGGCGGCGGGCAGCCGTGCGTGACGGTCCACCAGGTCGGCCGACTCGGCCCGCAGGGCGCCTCGGTGGCCTCGCCGGTCCTGGTGGTGCGCGACCTCGGCGCCCGCCCGCCGCGCAGCCGGCTCTCCGCCGCGCCCTGGCAGACCACCCTGACCCTGCTGCCGTACCTGGGCCCGCACGCGGCCCGGGTGCTCAACGCGGCCGACCTGGTGGGCGTGCAGCGGGTCTCCCCGCAGGAGGCGGAGCTGACCGGCCGGGTGCTGTCGCTCCCGCCGGAGGACGTCGCCGCGCTGCCCACCCTCGGCGACGACCTCACACTGTGGGCCACCCGGATGCGGCGCCAGTACGTGCGGGCCGTGGCCGGGCAGGCCGAGCAGCAGGTTCTCGGCGGTCCGCGCCGGATGGACTGAGCGGCGGCGCCGGGCCCGGGGGGCCGCTCCGGATCCGACGCCGCCTTCAACGGGGGTTGCCGCACGGCCTAGTCTTTGATGCGGCAACGGCACCGCTGAACAAGCGGCGGCGAACACGAGGGAGCCCTAGTGAGCAGCGATCGGGACGGCGTCTACGTCGGCGACAACGCGGCAGAGGACGACGACGACTGGTCCGACGCGCCCGACTACACTCCCCCGTCCTGGTACGTGCAGACGGACGCCTCGGCGGCCCCGGCCCCGGCCCCGGCCCCGGCAGTTCAGGCTCCGACGGCGGTGCAGGCTCCGGCAGTTCAGGCTCCGGCCCCGGCGGTGCAGGCTCCGCAGGCCACCGCTCCGGCGCCGGTGCCCGCCCAGGCTCCGGCCCCGACGCCGGCTCAGGCGCCCGTACCCGCCCAGCCCGTGCCGCCCGCACAGCCCGTCCAGGCCGAGGCGCAGCACGTCCCGTTCCCGGCGTCCGCCCCTGCCCAGGCCCCCGTCCCCGCTCCTGCCCCTGCCCCTGCCCCTGCGTTCGAGCAGCCACAGGCCGTCGCCCCGGGCTGGCCGGCGCAGCCCGCCCCGCAACCGCCGTACCCGGCCCCGGTCCCGGCCCCGCCGCCGGCGCAACCCGCCCAGCCGGTCCCGCCGCAGACGTACCCGCAGCCGCCCGCGCAGCACCTGCCCCCGCAGCAGCCACTGCCGGCGCACGACCCGCAGGCCGCCGCCGCGTGGGCCGCCCAGCAGGGCGCCGCCCAGCCGCAGCCCGCACAGCCGCAGCAGCCGGCCCCGCACCCCGCACCGGTGGATCCGCGTCAGGGCGGCTGGCCGCAGCCCCCCGCCTACCCGCAGTCGGCCCAGCCCCAGCCGCACGACTACCGGCCGTTGCTGCCGGGCGCGCCGCACGAGCAGTCCGGCGGGGTGCAGCCGTGGCCGCCGCAGGGCGCCGTCGCGCCGCCGCCGGTCGCGTTCCCGCACTCCGCCGCCCCGCAGCCGCCCGTGGCGCACGGCGCGCCACTCGGCTACACCGCCGCGGTCGAGCTGTCCTCGGACCGGCTGCTGCGCAGCCAGCCCAAGCAGCAGCGCCAGCAGCCGCGGTTCCAGTTCGGCGGCAAGGCGGCGGCCGCCGAGAAGTCGCGCAAGCTGGAGATCATCCGCACCCCGGTGCTGAGCTGCTACCGGATCGCCGTGATCAGCCTCAAGGGCGGGGTCGGCAAGACCACGACCACCACCGCGCTCGGCGCGACCCTGGCCAGCGAGCGCCAGGACAAGGTGATCGCGATCGACGCCAACCCGGACGCCGGCACCCTGGGCCGCCGGGTCAAGCGCCAGACCGGCGCGACCATCCGCGACCTGGTGACGGCCATCCCGCACCTGCGCAGCTACATGGACATCCGTCAGTTCACCTCGCAGGACCTCAACTCGGGCCTGGAGATCCTGGCGAACGACGTCGACCCGGCGGTCTCGACCACGTTCAACGACTCGGACTACCGCCAGGTCATCGACGTGCTGGGCCGCCAGTACCCGATCATCCTGACCGACTCCGGCACCGGCCTGCTGTACAGCGCGATGCGCGGGGTGCTGGACCTCGCCGACCAGCTGATCATCGTCTCCACCCCCAGCGTGGACGGCGCCTCCAGCGCCTCGACCACCCTGGACTGGCTCTCCGCGCACGGCTACGCGGACCTGGTGCAGCGCAGCATCACGGTGGTCTCCGGGGTGCGCGAGACCAGCAAGCTGATCAAGGTCGAGGACATCGTCGCGCACTTCCAGACCCGCTGCCGCGGGGTGATCGTGGTGCCGTTCGACGAGAGCCTGGCGGCCGGCGCCGAGGTCAACCTCGACATGATGCGGCCCAAGGTCCGCGAGGCCTACTTCGAGCTGGCCACCCTGGTCGGCGAGGACATCGTCCGGGCCCAGCAGGCCGCCGCCCAGCAGTCCGGGTGGCAGCAGCAGGTGCAGGCCACGCCGTACCCGCCGCAGCCACAGCCACAGCCACAGCCACATCCGGGTCAGGCAGGTCAGGCAGGTCAGGCCGGCCAGGCCGCTCAGCCCGCCCCCGGGGCGCCGTGGGCGCCGCAGCCCGGCCAGGCCCCGCCGCCGCCACCCGGCTACGGCTACCCGCAGCAGCCGCCCGCCCCCACGGCCTGGCCGCAGCCGGGCGCCCAGCAGCAGCCGGCCCCGCAGCCGGGCCCGGGTTACGGCTACCCGCCCGCCCAGGGCCAGCCGC
This sequence comes from Kitasatospora sp. NPDC059803, assembly GCF_042732255.1. NCBI lineage: Bacteria > Bacillati > Actinomycetota > Actinomycetes > Kitasatosporales > Streptomycetaceae > Kitasatospora > Kitasatospora sp. NPDC059803. The sequence goes on from NZ_JBHWIJ010000066.1 coordinate 28,279, forward strand.
CGCAGCCCGCCCCGCCCGCCTCGCCATCCCAGCCGTCCCCGCCGTCCCCGCCGGACGGCTACCAGCCGCCGCCCGGCTACGGCCACCCGCCGCAGCCCCCGCAGTGACGCCGAAGGGCCCGCCGACCAGGTCGGCGGGCCCTTCCCCGTGCTGCGGCAGTGCTCAGACGCCGTCGGTCAGCTCGCGGGCCTGCTTGACGTCGTCGGCCATCCGGTCGAGCAGCGCGTCGATGGAGTCGAACTTCTCCATCCCGCGCAGGTAGGCCAGGAAGTCCACGGCCACGTGCAGCCCGTACAGGTCCAGGCCGACCCGGTCGATGGCGTACGCCTCGACGGTGCGGGCGGTGCCGTCGAAGGTCGGGTTGGTGCCGACCGAGATGGCGGCGGGCATGCGCTCGCCGTCGGCGGTCAGCCAGCCCGCGTACACGCCGTCGGCCGGGATCGCGCTGTGCGGCACGGTCTCGACGTTGGCGGTCGGGTAACCGAGCTCACGGCCGCGCTGCGCGCCGCGCACCACCACGCCCTCGACCCGGTGCGGGCGGCCCAGCACCTCGCCGGCGCCGGCCATGTCCCCGGTCGCGACCAGCCGCCGGGTCAGGGTGGAGGAGAACGGCTCGCCGGACCCGGCCGCGCCGCTCACCTGGAGGTCGACCACCTCGACGTCGAAGCCGGCCGAGCGGCCCAGCTCGGTGAGCAGCGCGACGTCCCCGGCGGCCCGGTGCCCGAAGCGGAAGTTGGGGCCCTCGATGACGGCCCGGGCGTGCAGGGCGTCGACCAGGACCTGCTGGACGAAGGTCTCCGGCGACTCCTGGGACAGCTCCGGGGTGAACGGCAGCACCAGCACCGCGTCCACGCCGAGGCCCGCGATCAGCTCGGCGCGGCGCGCCTGCGGGGCGAGCAGCGGCGGGTGGCTGCCCGGGCGGATGACCTCGCGCGGGTGCGGGTCGAAGGTCACCACCACCGCGGGGAGGCCGAGTTCGCGGGCCCGCTCGACCGCCCGACCGATGATCAGCTGATGCCCGCGGTGCACCCCGTCGAACGAGCCGATGGTGACGACGCTGCGTCCCCAGTCAGCGGGGATCTCCTCCAGGCCACGCCAGCGCTGCACCCTGACCGCTCCTTGTTCCGTACGGCGCGTACCCTCTGTACGCTCAAACGCTCAAACCCGAACCCCTATAGCGTGCCATGCGCCTGCTCCTGCTCCGGCACCGGAATGCGGGTTGGGCGCACCGGCGGGTGCGCGGCCCGCCCGGGCACGGTCCGCTCCGCCTCGGCGGCCGCGTACTGCGGGTCGCGGCCGGCCGCCGCCAGGGCCCGCATCCGGGCCAGCCGGGGCCCGTCCGGCGCGGTCGGGGCGGCGTCCCGCGGCCACTGGGCGAGCAGCTGCGCGAACGCCGCCGAGCGGCCGGCGCAGCGCACCAGCAGTTCGTCCGCGGCCGGCAGGCCGGGCGTCGCCCGGGCCAGCACCGCGCGGGCCCGGGCCGGATTCTCGGCCGCGCAGTGCTCGGCCAGCCGCTCCACGGCCGCGGTCAGCACCGCCGGGTCGGTCTCGATGGCGAGCAGGGTGTCCAGCAGTTCACAGCGCAGCGCGTCCGCCGCCGGGTCGGCCACCGGGACGGACAGCACCTGGGCGAACGGCCGCCGCACGCCCGCCGCCCGGACGGCCAGCGCGCCGCCGAGCAGCACCCGCAGCTCCAGCCGGGCGGCCGGGCCGCCGGTCGCGGCGCGCTCCAGGCGGCGGCCCAGGTAGTCGACGGCGACCGGGCCGGCCAGCGCCGGGTGCTCGCGCAGCAGCCGGGCGGCGAGTTCGGCGCCCCGCCGGGTGGCCACCGGGGTGCGGGCGTCGGCGAGCATCCGCAGGGTCTCGGCGGCGGCCGCGCCGGGGGCCGCCAGCCGGTCGGCGAGCGCGGCCAGGACGGGTTCCGGGTCGCTCTCCAGGGCGGGGGCCAGCGCCCTGGGGGTGAGGAAGGCGTCGCCGCCCGCCCGGTGCAGGGCCAGCGCGGCGGGGAGGTGCTCGGCCCTGGTCGCCGGGTCGCCGACCAGCAGGGCGAGGGCGGCGCCGTGCAGGCCCGGTTCGTCCTCGCGGGCGAGCAGGGTCAGCGCGGTGAACCGCAGCAGTCCGGCGGCGGCGCCGACGGCGTGCGGGGCGGCGTGCAGGGCGTGCACAGCGGCGGCGACGTGCCGCTCGGGCCGCCCGTCGTGGCTCCAGCGGTCCACCGCCCGGCAGAGCGCGGAGGGTTCCTCGGTGGCGAGCACGGTGAGCAGCGCGTCCGCCCTCGGGTGCGCGGCGTCGGCCAGAGCGTCGGCCAACTCGTCCAGGGCGAGCCGGCGGTGGGCGTGCAGCAGGTCGTGGGCGAGGTCGGCGACGGTGTGCCCGGGGCGGCCGGGCAGGCCGCGCGGATCGTCGAACCAGGCGCAGAGCAGCGGGAACACCGCGACGGGGTCGGCGCGCAGCCGCTCGGCCACCGCGCCGAGGAACGGCTGCCCTGGCCCGTCGGCGGCCACCAGGCGGCGCAGCAGGGCGAGTTCGGCCTCGGCGGGCAGGCCGAGGCCGGTCCAGAACGCCGGGCCGAACGCGCCGAGCCCGTCCGCCGGGAGCGCGTCCAACCCGCCTTCGGCGACCGCCCGTTCGGCGATCCGCCCGGCCAACTGGTCGAGCAGCGCCCGGTGTTCGGCCGGATCGGGGCTGGCGGCCAGCCCGGCGGTGAGCAGCCGGCCCGCCCACCAGGCCGGTTCGCTGCCGGGCGGGCGCAGGTCCAGGGCGCGCCAGAGCCGGTGCAGCCACGGGTCCAGGGCGGGTGCGCCCCAGGTCTCGGCCAGTCGGCGCAGCGCGGCGGCGACCGGGCCGATCCGGTGCCGGGGGACGCCGCGCGGGGGGCCCTGCGCAGGCGCGCCCGCCAGCCCGTTCGCGGGCGAGGACGGCGTGTCCGCGGCCTCGCCGAGCAGCAGCCGCAGCGCGGCGTCCAGGTCCAGGTGCAGGCCCTGCAGCCAGTCCGCGAACTCCCCGTGCGCGAACCGGAATCCGGGCCCGGCCGGGACGAAAAGGCCCTCGGCGAGGACGGCCGTGGCCCAGCCGCCGGCCGCCGGGAACAGCTCCTCGAAGACGGCCCGGCCCAGCCCGCCCGGCCCGGCGCCGAGCATCCGCCGGGCCGCCTCGTGCACCCGTCCGGCCACCGCGGCCGCCAGCCGCCGCACCCGCCCGTGGGAGGGCCCGGCCGGGCGGGCGGAACTCCGGCGGTGGGCGCCCGGGCGGCGCTGCCGGCCGTCCTCGGCCAGCCGCCGGGCCACCCGCAGGCAGCGCAGGTCCAGGTAGGCGGCGAACAGTTCGCCCCGGCGGCCCGGCTCCCCGCGCAGGCCCTCCGCCCACAGCTCGCCGGCCAGCCGGACGGCCAGCGGGTGCCGCGCGTCGGCGTCGGCCGGCCAGCCCGGCGGCAGCCCGTAGCGGCGGCGCACCCGCTCGGCCGCCTCGGCGGGGAGCGGGCCGAGCCGGTGCCCGGCGAGGCTGGGGGCGCCCGGACCGCCGCCGTCCATCCGGACGGTGGGGGCGCTGGCCAGGTCGCCGTCCGGCTCCGGCGGGTCCGGGTACCGGGCGGGGCCGGGGCCGCTGCCCCACTTCTCGGCCGCCAGCCGCACCCAGGCCTCCTCGCCGCAGGCCGTCAGCAGCCGCGCCCCGCAGCCGGTCAGCCAGTCCCCCGCGCCGCGCAGCCAGCGCGGGTCCAGCGGCGCCGGGGCCTCCTCGGGGCCGTCCAGGACCACCAGCAGCGGCCGCCCGGCCGCCGCGCACAGCGCCGCCACCGGTTCCGGCGCGGGCGCCGGGGTGCCCAGCTCGGCCGCGACGGCGGCCAGGGCCCGTTCCACCGGGGCGGCGAGCGAGCGGTCCTCGGCGCGCAGGTCGGCGCCGCGCAGCCAGAGGGTGGGCAGCGGCCGGGCGCCGCCGGCGCGGCGGGCGGCGAGGGCGGCGAGTTCGGTGGAGCGCCCGCTGCCGGGGGCGCCGACCAGCGCGGTGACGGTGGCCTGCGGCTCGTCCCCGGCCAGTCCGTCGGGCCGGTCGACCCGGTCCGCGGCGAGCCCGGCGACCCGGTCCGGGCCGGCCCCCGCGGCGGCCAACTGGGCGGCGGTCAGCCGCAGCACGCCGGCCAGGTTGAGCGCGGGCCCGTAGCCGGGCACGGCCGCGCCGTTGCGCGCCAGCAGTTCGGCCAGCGCCGGGGCGACCGCGACCGCGCCGCCGCCGGC
>NZ_JBHWIJ010000067.1:0-16835 GCF_042732255.1 Kitasatospora sp. NPDC059803
CGCCCGGATGGGGGCCGACCCGCGGGCGCGGTGCCCGGCGGGGGGGCGCGCCCCGCCCCCCCCCCCCCCCGGGGGGGCGGGGGGGGCGGGAGGACCGGTGGCGGGGTCGGTCCCGTAGCGGTGTCAGGCGCCGAAGGAGACCTGGTCGACCGTCCAGAAGGCGCTGTTGGTGCCCGTGTAGCGGAACTGCAGGCGCGCGGTGGTGGCGCCGGCCGGTACGGTGACGGGCAGGTGCTCGACGGTGTTCAGGTCGGCGCGGTAGGACTTCACCAGCTGCGGGGCGCCGTCGTCGAAGACCACGTACACGTCGCCGGTCTGCGGGCCGTCGACCTTGTAGTTCGTCGCGAAGGACAGCGTGGCCCGGCCGAGACCGGCGACCGGGTAGGCCGGGCTGACCAGGGTGGAGTCGAACTGGCCGGCGCCGTGCGCCTTGTCGTCCCACTCGTCGGAGTCGGCGACCGCGAAGACGTTGCGGGCCCGCACGTTGGTCTCCCGGCCCTGTCCGAGCTGGGTGGCGCTCCAGAACTCGTCGGTGGCGAAGGCCCAGCCGCGCCACTCCGTCACCCCGCCGCTGGGCATCCGGGAGTTGTCGATGCTCCAGCCGCTGGGCGGCGTGTGCGTCCAGCCCCGGACCGTGGCCGGGATGCCCGTCTCGTCCACCCGGCCCTGGAGGGCGGGGCGCAGCGCGTCGAAGGCGTCCGGGGCGATCTCGTCGATCGGCTGCCCGTCCAGGCGCCAGGCGAGGTCGATCGGCGCGCCCTCGTGCTTGAGGACGGTCGGCGCGATGTCCACGGGCTTGACGTCGTAGCGCCGGGAGCCGGCCGGGTAGCCGGCGCCGTCGGCGATCACGAAGGTCTGCCGTTCGTTGGCGCTGTTGCCGCCGTGCCCGCCGGCGTCGGTGTGTCCGTGGTCGGTGGTGACGACGATCAGCCAGTCCTCCGAGCCGTACGCGGGGCGGGACTTGACGGCCTGCACGACCTGGCCGACGAGCGCGTCGACGGTGTGGATGGCGGCCGCGTACTGGGCGCTGGCGCCGCCGGAGGCGTGCCCGGCCTCGTCGATCCCGTCGAAGTGCAGGAAGGCGGTGTCCGGGTTGCCGTGGGCGAGGTAGTCGGCGGCGTCGGAGGCGGTCTTGGCGTCGTTCTCGTTCTCGGCGATCCGCAGGTCCGCCTTGCCGTTGAAGACGTTGCCGGTGATCGGGTTCCACGAGCCGATCACCAGCGTGGAGGCGGCCGGGTCGGCGGCCTCCAGGCGGCTGGCGAAGTCCGGGTACTGGTCGAACCGGGCGCCGGTGAACGCGTTGTCCTTGACCTGGTGCTTGTCGGGCCACACGCCGGTGGCGATGGTCGACCAGCCCGGCCCGGACAGGGTCGGCGCCAGCGGGTTGGCGTACAGGTTGCTGGTGGCGGTCATGCCGCCGGCCATCAGCGCCTTGAGGTTGGGCGCGTCGGCGGCCGCCAGCTTGTCGTAGCGGGTGCCGTCGACGCCGATGACCAGGGTCTTGGCCTGCTTGGTGCCGTCCGGCAGGCCCTTGTAGGCGGGGGTGGCGGGGGCGGCTGCGATGGGGGAGGCGGCTGCGGGAGAAGCGGAGGGGGAGGCGCCGGCGGGCGCCGACGGCAGCAGCACGGTGGCCGCGGCGGCTACGGCGGTGGCCACGGTGACGGTCCGGGTGGAGCGGGGAATGCGCACGGGGGCTCCCAACTAGGGGGCGACGCGGTGCGGTTGCACCGGCACCGAGGATGGGGCGCTCGTGCGAGGAGGAGCCCTCCCCGGATCCACGGTTGTATGAACAACCGCCGAAATTCAGTCCAGACCGGTTACCATTCCGTGATCTATGGGGCGCTGAACCGCCACTCGATGGTGCTGAACCGCCACTCGATGGCGCCGGACCGCCGCTCGATAAGGTGGCGCGGTGAACCACGGCACCCCCCGGCCCCCCTTCGCCCCCGCCCGCTCCGGCGTCCCCGACCACGGCCGGGTGCCCAAGTACTACCTGGTCAAAGCCCAACTCGAAGACCTCATCGCCGAATTGGGCCCCGGCGGGCGCCTGCCCACCGAAGCCGACCTCGCCGAACGCCACCACGTCGCCCGCGCCACCGTCCGCCAGGCCCTGCGCGACCTCCTCCTCGAAGGCCGCCTGCGCCGCCAGGGCCGCGGCACCGTCGTCGCCGGCCCCAAGATCGAACAGCCGCTCTCGCTCGCCAGCTACACCGAAGGCGTCACCCGCCAGGGCCTGCGCCCCGGCCGCACCCTCATCACCCTCGACCGCCTCCCCGCCGACCCGCCCATGGCCCAGCACCTCGCCGTCCCCGAAGGTGAACCCCTCTGGCACCTGGAACGCGTCCTGCGCGCCGACGAGGAACGCGTCGGCCTGGAGTCCACCTACGTCCCCGTCGCCCGAGTCCCGCGCCTGGAGCGGGAGTTCGACCCCGAAGGCTCCTTCTACGGCTACCTGCGCGAGTGCGGTGTGCGGCTCGGCGGCGCCGACGAACGCATCGAGACGGTCCTCGCCACCCCCCGCGAAGCCCTGCTCATCGGCACCCCGCCCGCCCTGCCCATGCTGCTGCTCCACCGCCGCAGCCGCGACGCCGCGGGCCACCCCCTCGAACAGGTCCGCACCCTCTACCGCGGCGACCGCTTCAGCTTCACCCTCGCCCTGCACGCCCCCGACAGGGACTGAAGCCAGTACTGCGCTCCTCGCGGCAGGTGCGCGTACCGGCGCCGGTTCTCGTCCCATGCTGCGCGCGTCCGGTTCTCGTCCCATGCTGGAAGGGAGAGGGGGTACGGCGGCAGAGGAAGTGGTGGGGATGCGGACCGTTGTCGACCTCACGCGTTGCCAGGGCTACGCACAGTGCGTGTTCCTCGCGCCGAGGGTGTTCCAGCTGCACGGCGAGGAGGGACTGCTGTACGCCCCGGCCGTCCCCGACGACCAGGTCGAGCGCGTGCGCCAGGCCGCGGCGGCGTGCCCGGTCCAGGCCATCCTCCTCGGCGAGGAGGTGAGCGCTGATGGCCGGTGATCAGGGAGCCGGTGACCAGAGGGCCGGTTACCAGACAGAGGGCCGGATCGTCATCGTCGGCGCGTCGCTGGCCGGGTTGCGGGCCGCGGAGGCGCTGCGGGAGGAGGGGTTCACCGGCTCACTGACCGTGGTCGGCGACGAGCCTCATCCGCCCTACGACCGGCCGCCGCTGTCCAAGCAGGTGCTGCTGGGCCACGCTGCGGCGGACTCCACCGGGCTGCCGATGCGCCGGGATCCGGACGCCGAGTGGCGGCTGGGCGTACGCGCCACCGGCCTGGACCCCCTGGGGAAGCGGGTGATGCTGGCCGATGGCGAGTCGCTGCCGTACGACCGGTTGCTGATCGCCACCGGGACCCGGGCGCGGCCCTGGCCCCATCCGCAGGAGGCCGCCCTGGACGGGGTGTTCACCCTGCGTACCCGCGAGGACGCCGGCGGTTTGGCCGAGCGGTTGGCCGCCGGGCCACGGCGGGTGCTGGTGATCGGCGGTGGTTTCACCGGCTCGGAGATCGCCTCGGCCTGCCGGGAGCGCGGGCTGGACGTCACCGTCGCCGAACGCGGTCCCGCACCTCTGGTGGGCGCGCTGGGCGGCACCCTGGCGAAACTCGCGGCCGCCATGCAGCGCAACCACGGTGTGGACCTGCGCACCGGCGTGACGGTCACCGCCCTGCGCGGGGACGACGGCGGCCGCTTCACCGGCGCGGAGCTGTCCGACGGCAGCCGCGTCGAGGCGGACGTGTGCGTCGTGGCGCTGGGGGCGGTCCGCAACGTCGAGTGGTTGGCGGATTCCGGCCTGGCGGCGGGCCCGCGCGGAATCGCCTGCGACGCCGGGTGCCGCGCCTTCAACATGTACGGAATCGTCACGGACGACGTCTTCGTCGCCGGCGACGTCTCCCGCTTCCCCCACCCGCTGTTCGGTTACCAGATGCTCTCCCTCGAACACTGGGGGAACGCGGTCGAACAGGCCGGGGTGGCGGCCCACAACATGGTCAGCCCAGGGCCGCTGCGGCGCCCGCACCTCGCCCTCCCGACGTTCTGGTCGACCCAGTTCGGGCTCAACATCAAGTCGGTGGGCGTGCCCACCTTCTCCGACCACGTGGTCATCGCCCAGGGTTCTCTGGAGGCGCGCCGCCTGGCGATGGTCTACGGCTACCAGGGGCGGATCACCGCGGCGGTCACCGTCGACATGGCCAAGTCGATCGACTACTACCGGCACCTGATCGAGACGGCTGCGCCGTTCCCGCCCCCGCCCGGCGCGGCGGACCGCGCGCTCGCGGCGGACATCCCGATTCCGTCCGACGTGCCGGATCCGAAGGGGCTGTCCCACGGCCCCACCGTGGCGCTCACCGGATACCTGCCCGACCGTCGACTGACCGTGGTGCAGCCCCGCGGCTGACCCACGTCCCGCCCAACGACGAGGAGCCACCATGGACTCCGACACCCTGCTGGCACGGATCACCGACTACGCGAACCGCCCCGACCCCTACCCGCTGTACGCGGAACTGCGCGAGGCCGGTCCCGTCGTCCGGCAGGCAGACGGCAGCTACCTGATCGGCACCTACCACGAGGTCGCCGCCCTGCTCCACGATCCACGGATGAGTGTCGATCCCCGCACCTGCGGCGAGACTACGCACAAGCCGCCGTTCCTGCGGCTCGACGACCCGGAGCACCACAGACTGCGCACCTTGGCCATGCGGCCGTTCGGCCCCCCGCACAGCCCGGGCCGGGTCGATGCCATGCGCGGCGAGATCGTCCAGCTCACCGGGGAACTGATGGAGCCGTTCCAGGCGGGCGGCCGGATCGACATCGTCGACGACCTCGCCTACCCGCTGCCCGTCACGGTGATCTGCCGCCTGCTCGGCGTGCCGCGTGAGGACGAGCCGCTCTTCAGGGCGTGGTCCGACGCGCTCGTCGCGTCCGCCGACGTCCGGCCCGAAGCGGACTCCTCCGGGCGGGACGAGGCGGGCGCTGAGGCGGGCGAACAGGCACGGGGCGAGATGGGCCGGTACCTGGCGGGCCTCGCCGAGAAGCGCCGTGGCAATCCGAGCGACGACCTGCTCTCCGCCTTCGTCAACGAACCGGACCCGGCCCTGCGGCTCACCCAGGAAGAACTCGCGGAAACCGCCGTGCTGCTGCTCATCGCCGGACACGAGACCACGGTGAACCTGATCGCCAACGGGGTGCTCACCCTGCTGCGTCAGCCCGAGCAGCTGGACCAGCTGCGTCGCGAACCGGAGCTGCTGCCGCGAGCGGTGGAGGAACTGCTGCGCTACGAACCCCCGGTCCACATGCGCCAGCGCATCCCCCTCGCCGACATCGACGTCGGCGGCACCACCCTCCCCGCAGGCGCCTCCGTCGTGCTCGCGCTGGCCTCGGGCAACCGCGACCCCAAGCGGTTCCACGCGCCGGACCGGTTCGACCCCACCCGCCCGGACAACCAGCACCTCGGCTTCGGCAGCGGTATCCACCTGTGCTACGGCGCACCGCTCGCCCGCATCGAAGCCGAGGCCGCGCTCGGTGCGCTGATCCCCCGCCTCGGCGCGGCACGCCTGGTCCAGGATCCGCCCCCCTACCGGCAGAACGCCATGCTCCGCGGACCCCGCCACCTGCCCGTCCAACTCTGAGGCCCCTCAGTGCACGGCCGTTTTGAGATCGTTTTGACCATGTGAGGCTTGTCGAGTCCCACGGGTGATCTTCATGGCGCGTCCAAGGTGCTGGCCTGTCCAGCGCCACGCAGGTCAGCGGCGGGGCAGCACGCCCAGGAGGGTTGCGGTCAGAGCCAGCTTCAAGTAGTCCTCCAGTTCCAGGTGGAAGCGGGCCAGGTCGGGCTCGGCCTGGTAGGCCGCCCGCAGGCTGGGCGGGGGTGTGCTGTACGCCGACAGCGCGCCGGCCATGACCATGGTCTGCAGGCTGAACAGTGTTGCGTTTTCGCCCAGCTCCGGCAGGTACTTGAGGACCAGGGCGGTCATGGCTGTCAGGCGGTCCAGGGAGGCGCGCTTGTAGCGGGCTACGACCTCGACGGAGACGTTGTGTTCCAGGACGCTGCCCTGTGCGCCGAAGAGGTCGCACAGCACCGCTCGGCTGGAGAGTGAGCGGCTGAGGATCTCGGCCACCCCTGCCGCTCGCTCGGCCATGGGTAGATTTTCGTCGATGCCGGCCGCCAACTCGCCTGCCAGTTCCGTCAGCCACTCCTGCAGGAAGTGGTCCAGCAGTTCCAGCAGCACCGCCTCGCGAGACTCGAAGTAGCGCAGCACGTTCGGCTTCGCCAGGCCTACCCGGCGGCTGAGCTCGTTCAGGGTGACCGCGGCCACGGGCATCTCGTCGAGCATCGCCGACGCTGTGTCGAGGATCGCCCGTCGACGCATCTCCCGCTGCTCTTCGGTTCGCGCCCGCTGGAAAGTCATGATCACCAGCCTAACTTAGGTACCTGCGGTACGTTGACAACGTACCGAAAGTACTTTAACGTCGTGCGCAAGATACCTTCGGTACGTTAGTTAGTCGGGAGCCTGGCATGAGCGAGAAGTGGACGACGGCGAACATTCCGGACCAGCGCGGGCGGGTGGCCGTGGTGACCGGGGCCAACACCGGACTGGGGTACGAGACCGCCAAGGCGCTCGCCGAGCGCGGGGCGTCCGTGGTGCTCGCCGTGCGCAACGTGGAGAAGGGCGAGCAGGCCGCGGCCCGCATGACCGGCGACGTGACCGTGCAGGCGCTGGACCTGACCTCGCTCGACTCCGTCCGGACCGCGGCGGCGGCGCTGCGGTCCCGGCTCGACCGGATCGACCTGCTGATCAACAACGCCGGCGTGATGTACACCCCGAAGCAGACCACCCGGGACGGCTTCGAGATGCAGTTCGGCACCAACCACCTCGGCCACTTCGCGCTCACCGGGCTGCTGCTGGACCTGATGCTGCCGGTGCCCGGCTCGCGCGTGGTGACGGTCAGCAGCACCGGCCACCGCATCCGGGCCGCGATCCACTTCGACGACCTGCAGTGGGAGCGGTCGTACAGCCGGGCCGCCGCCTATGGCCAGTCCAAGCTGGCCAACCTGATGTTCACGTACGAGCTGCAGCGTCGGCTCGCCACGCACGGCACCACCGTCGCGGTGGCCGCGCACCCCGGCGTGTCCAGCACCGAGCTCGCCCGCAACCTCCCCGCGGCCTTCCGGCTTCCGCTCACCTGGCTCGCGCCGCTGATCACCCAGAAGCCGGCGATGGGCGCGCTGCCGACCCTTCGGGCCGCCGCCGACCCCGCCGCGCTCGGCGGCCAGTACTACGGTCCCGGCGGACGCGGCGAGTTCATGGGCCACCCCCGGCTGGTCACCTCCAGCCCGGAGTCGTACGAGGTGGTCGTCCAGCAGCGGCTGTGGGCCGTCTCCGAAGACCTCACCGGGGTGAAGTTCCCCGTCGTTCAGTCCGGGCGGAACTCGTTTCCCTCCGGATCGGCCAGCACGGTGTAGCGCGTCGTCCGGGAACGCCTGACACGGATCCGGGCCGGGCGTCGGTGACCGACTCCGGCGAGTAGACACCCGGCTGCGGAGCGGGACACCTCGGCTTGCCGTCCGGTCCGCGGCCTTGTTGCCCACGGGCATGCGTCCGCGCGGGCCGGGGCGGCGTCCTATGGCCAGTCGCGTCCTATGTGGGGCCGGTGTCGTCCTGTGCGAGCCCGATCGCGTCCGCCGCGGTGGGCCCCGCAGCCGCCGCCGGCGTGCGGAGCACGGCCTTGAGGACCATCGGTACAGCCGTTAGCGCTAAGCACTTGATCTTGACCGGCTAGCACACGTGATCGGCTTCGCGTGGACCGGCCAGCCCATGGGTGAGGACAACATCTGGCTCGCCGGACGCCGGCAGGAACAGGACGCCCTGGGCCGCATCATCCTCAAACTCGAAGCCACCCGGCTCGCCGACGAACCCCAGGCCATCCGCGGGGCCGGCGTCGGCGCCCGCACCGACCCCATCACCCGCAGCCAGGAACGGAGCTGACCCTATGCGCGGCAACCCCGATAACCTCCGCCAGGCCGCCGCCCGCAAGAGCGCCGCCGCCCAGGCCCGAGCCGAACAGGGCCTGCGCGAGATGATCCGTGACCGGCAGCCCATCACCTTCCGGGGCTTGGCCCAGACGGCCGACGTCTCACTCGACTTCCTCTACCGGTGCACCGAGATCCGCCAGCGCGTCGAACAGCTCCGTGCCCAGCAGCAGAACAACCCGCCCCGCCCGGCCGCGCAGCCACCCGACGACTCTCCCAGCAGCGTCGTCCGCACCCTCACCGCCCAGTTGGCCGACCTCAAGCAGCGGCACCGCGACGAAGTCCACGCCCTGCGGCAAGCCCTCGAAACCGCGCAGAGCGAGAACCTTGAACTGCGACGCCGTCTCGGCGCCCGGCCGACTGCAGGTCCCGAGACCGCCTGATGTCCGATCTCATAGGGGGTCTGGCCTCAGCGGGGCGTCGGAGCCGCGGTGCTCAGGGCCCGCTCGATCTCGGAGGCCGGAAACGGCGTCCGCTTGCTCTCCGCGAGAAGACGGCTGTGAAACGCGTCCAGGACGACGGCAGTCCGAGCGTGTCGTTCGATGATCGCGGCGACCTCCGGCGTGACGCCATCGGGCTTTCGGCCCGCGATCCATTCATGGAGGAACGCCTCGTGGTCCGTGTCGACGCGTATACCGTCGGGCAAGTGGTGGCGGAGCAGGTGGCTCGGGGCGTAGCAGCGGTCGTAGGCGAGATGCTGGGAGAGGAACTCGACCTCAGTTGCTGCAAGTTGGAAGCTGGAGCTCAGGGCGAGCCCGAAGTCCGCGAAGTAGAGCAGTCGTCCGTCGGTCAGGATGTTGTGGAAGTGGGCGTCGAAGTGGACGAGCCCGTGAGAGCTCATGAAGGCGGTCCCGCGTGCCAGAGCTTTCTCCACCCATGGGTAGGGCGAGCCGTCCCCGCTCTGCGGGCCGGCTTCTCGCTGGTCGGCCAGCCACGTGGCGAGCGTCTGTGGCACGTGTTCCAGGAAGAGAACCAGGCTGCAGGAGGACCGGCCGATGGCCTCCAGCCGCTCGCGCACGGCCGGTGAGTCCTCCCAGTGCGCGACCGCTCCGTCGATGCCCCCGAACTCGTCGGCGAACCCCTGGGGAGGGGAGTCGGGCAGGACCCGCCAGTGGTACATCAGCGGAAAGCCCTCGTACTCGTTTTCGAGGACCCAATTGGTGGTCATGGTGTGCACGGCTAGCTCGCGCCAGGCTCCGAACCCGGCCGACCCCACTCCGTACTGGTAGAACATCGGCAGCCCGAAGAGATTCGCCGTCGACCGCACGTTCTCCGGCCGCAACTCGATGTCCGTCAAGGGCACCCGCTTGACGAAGACCCGCGTCCCGTCGATGTCCAGCTCCGCCGACCTGCCTCCGATGCCGGACCCGAGCGGTGCGACGGCGGCCACGACCTCGCCGAGCCGGTGGTCGCTCAGAAGGGACAGGTGTGTGGCGATGGTCCCGTAAGTGGCGAGGCGCGCGGCATAGCACGGGTCTGGGTGGTGCATCGACGGCTCCTCAGTACCCCGAACCAGGGCGTCGGTGATCTCACGAACGTGATCGACCCTATCGGCCGAGACGGCCCCTGCATGCCCTCAAAGCCGTCCGGAGGGAGAACTCCGATGCCGCATCGACCCCTGGCGCACCGGCTGCCACGAGACGTCCTGGGGTCGATCTCTTACGGACGCGACCGCAAGCGTTCTACCTGCACGAACACCAGCCGCTCACCCGTTTGCCCCGGATACGCTCTGGACGACCAGGTACATCGACGCCGCCGTCGCCCAGCTCCGCGCCGAGGGCCACGACATCAAGGACGAGGACGTCGCCCGGCTCTCCCCGCTCAAGCACAAGAAACTGAACGTCCTGGGCCGTTACAACTTCACCGCCTCCACCCCGGCCGCCGGCGCCCTGCGCCCGCTGCGCGACCCGGACGCACCCGGGCTGGACGAGGACGACGACGGCGTGCAGGACTGACGAGGTGGTGCGCCGGCCTTCCTTTCAGCGACCGGTGGCAGGTGAACGCGGCCGTCTGGACGGCTGCCGGATGTGTCGATGCGGATCATCGGCTCCGGTCGCGGTGGGCGGCGACACGGACGCGGGTTCCGCAGCGGGTCGTGCAGTAGCGCTGTGGGGTGCGGCGGCCCGTGTCGATGAAGTAGCGGCCGCATCCAGGGGCGGCGCAGCGGCCCCATGCGCAGTAGCCGCGTTCGCTGAGCCAGAGGGCCAGGGCGAGGGCGGCGGTGGACAGCAGCCAGCGGGCGGGCTGTGCGTCGTGAGGGGCCGTGGCGCGGAGGGACCACCGGCGTTCGGGAACGCGCTCCAGTCGGGGCCGGGCGGGGTACTGGTCGAGCAGGGCGTTGATCGCTTCGGCGGCGCCGTCCTCGTCGTCGAGGTCCAGGATTCCGGCGATGGCCGCCGCGGCCTCCCGCATCTCCCCTGCGGTGGTCTCCGTCAGCTGCAGCGGCGGGCCCCCGTGCGCCTCCACGACGGCTTCCAGCCCCGCCGGCGTGGCGCCGGTCCCGTCCTGCACGGCGTTGACCAGGTCGGCCAGGAGGTACAGGCCGCGCGGATTGTCATCGGTGAACCGCTGGTCCATGGCTCGCCCCCGTGTCACTTGACAGCACCACTCCATCATCACCCCTCCATGGTAACGTCTATATTCAGATTAGTCGTTACCTAGGTGGTCATACCCACTCGAAGGAGCCCCCATGACCGAATCGCACACGCCCGTACTGGTCGTCGGGGGCGGACCCGTCGGGCTGGCCCTGTCCTGCTTGCTCTCGGATCAGGGCGTGGACCACGTGCTGATTGAGTCCCACCCCGGCACCTCCCGCCACCCCAAGGCCCGGGGCGTCTCGGCCCGGTCCATGGAGATCTTCCGGCGGCTCGGGCTGGAGAAGGAGGTCCGCGCGGCGGGGCTGCCGGCCGAGCAGGTCCACTTCTACCGAGGCTGCGACCTGGTCGATCCCGACTACGTCCGCAACGGTCTCGCCCAGGAGCCCGGCGAGGGCCCTGAGCACACGCCGTCGCCCGGCCTCATCTGCTCCCAGGACGCCCTGGAGCCGCTCCTGCTGCGCCGCGCCACGGAACTGGCAGGCTCCCGTATTCGGTTCGCCGCCCGTCTGGTCTCCTTCGAGGACGACGGCCTCGGCGTACGGGCCGTCGTCGAAGACCGGGCCACGGGCCGTCTGGACCACCTGCGGGCGGATTGGCTCGTCGGCTGCGACGGCGCCGCGAGCACCGTCCGCACCGGAGCCGGGATCGCGATGGAGGGCCCCGTAGGCCTGGGGCGCTATCTCAGCGTCCGTTTCGAAGCGCCCCTGGGAGAGGTCGTCGCCGACCGCGCCAGCGCCTCGTACTTCCTCACCGTCCCCGGCCGGGGCGGGTTCATGGCCGTCGACAACGACCGCCACTGGATCTACCAGTACCCCCTGGGACCCGACGCCGAGACGGACCCGACGGACAACGAGCTCCTGGCCGACCTCGTCCGCACGGCCGCGGGCATCCCTGACCTGGACGTGACCGTCCACGACACGATGACCTGGCGCATGGACGCACAGCTCGCCTCCGCCTACCGCCACTCCCGCGTCCTGCTGGCAGGCGACGCCGCCCACGTCGTCCCGCCGACCGGCGGCCACGGCATGAACACCGGCATCGGCGACGCCGACAACCTCGCCTGGAAACTCGCCGCCGTCACCGCCGGATACGCCGGCGAAGCCCTCATAGACACCTACGAGGCCGAGCGGCGCCCCCTCGCCCGCCAGGTCATCGACATCTCCACGGCCAACGCCACCAACCGCGCCGGCTACCGCATCGACGACGAACTCCTCCTGACCGCCACCTACCGCTCCGCCGCCGTCATCCCCGACCCGGAACACACAGGCGAACACGGGGTTCTGGACCCGTCCGGGTGCACGCCCGGCTGCCGGCCCGGAGAACGCGTACCCCACGCACGCCTCACCCCGGGGCCCGCAGGCGTCACCTCCACCCTCGACCTCGTCGGCCCGGGCCTCACCCTGCTCACAGCCGACGAAGACCCCCGGTGGCAGGCGCAGGTCGAAGCCGTACGGCAAGCCGGGGTCCCCCTCGCCCTCCAGGCCGTACGCACCGCCGGCCAGCAGGAAGCCGACCCCGGTCAGTGGGCACACCTCCTCGGCGCCGACCACGCGGACACCGCGCTCCTGGTACGCCCCGACGGACACATCGCCTGGCGCGGCACCATCCCAGCAAACCCGACAACCCTTCCGGCCCTCGTACGGCGCGTACTCGCGGACCGGTGACTCCCGCCGGAACGGCTCAGCCGACTGATCTGTCGGCAAACGATCGGATGACGACAGGCCCGGCAGGCGTCCAATGAACCCGTGCAATCCGGGGGTTCACTGTGGCTCGAATCCAATCGGATCCGATGGTGATTGCTGACAGGGTTTGACGACAGATAGGGTCCATTCCTCCGCATGGAAGGGGCCTCTCGATGGCGAACCTGGTCTACAAGCGGGTCTCGACCGACCAGCAGTCGACCGCCCGGCAGGACCTCGTCCTGGACGAGGCCGGCATTGAGGACCCGGTCGTCTTCGAGGAGGCCCCGGGCACCTCCAGCCGCCTCCATCCGCTCCAGCGACCGAAGTTCCGCGAACTGCTCATCTACGCGCGGCCGGGCGACACCGTGCACATCTCCGAGATGTTCCGCCTGGTGCGTGGCACCGGGCACATCCTCGACGTGCTCGACATCCTGCACCGCGATCGTCTCGCTCTGCGCATCCACGACGGCGCGTTCTCCGCGATGGACCTCACAGCCCGCCACCCACGCACCGGAGAGCTGCTGTCCACGGTGAAGTTCATGGTCCAGACCCTCGCGGCCGCCGGCGAACTCCAGCGCGACCTGCAACGGGAGCTGACGTACGACGGACTACGGGCCGCCGAAGCGAAGGGCAACAAGGGCGGCCGGCGGCCAGCCGTCACGGCCGGGAAGACCGACGAGGTGCGTGCCGCGTACCTGGAGGGCCGGTCCATCGCTGCTCTCGCCCGCGAGCACCACGTCAGCCGCGGCGCCATCCGCACCGCCGTCGCGGACCTCCTACCCGAGTATGCGGCCGACGCCCCGGGAGCCCCAGCCCCAGAACTGCCGGTCGTTCTCGACATGCCGGGCAAGGTCGCCGACTTCCTCCGCACCGCCGAGCTGGCGCCCGCCGAGCGCGCCGCACTAGACCTGGGCGTGACCGTACGGCGAGGCCAGGGTTATACCTTGCGCGTCACCGCCGTCGCCGCGATCCACCGGCGGCTCCTGGACCTCTGCCAGCCCCTCGACGCCACTGCGGCTGTCCCCGCCCAGCGCAAGGCCCGCCGTGAGTACGCGAACCGCGTCAGCACCCACGAAGCCCCGGCCTGACCAGGATCAGCGGCTTAGCGCTAATGGCTGTACCGATGGTCCCCAAGGCCGGAGAACCCGCCGGACGGCGTCGCGGAGCCAGCGGTGGGCCCCGTCGGCCGTGTGCCGGGGGTGCCAGGCCATGCCGATGGTCAGTGGCGGCAGTGTCAGGGGGATGTCGAGGAGGTGCAGTCCGAGGGCGCCGGCGTCGTGGGTGAGGGGTGAGGGGGCGGCGCCGGGGAGTGCGGCGGGTACCAGGCAGACGAGGTCGCTGCGGGTGGCGAGGGTCATCGCGGCCAGGTGGCTGGGCAGGACGACGCTGACCCGACGGTGGAGGTCCTGCTCGGCCAGCGCGGTGTCGAGGGGGCCGGTGAACCGGCCGCGGCGGCTGACCGCGATGTGGTGGGCGGCAGCGAGCCGGGCCGGGGTCAGCGGCCCTTCGGTGAGCGGATGGCCGGCCCGGACGGCCGCGACCATGCGGAGGCTGACCAGTTCCTCGACCCGGGTTTCGGGGTCCACGTGGTCGATGGATCCGACCTCCAGGTCGATCCGGCCGTCGCGCAGGGCGGGTCCGGCCTCCAGCTCTTCGGCCCCGATCCGGAACGAGACCCCCGGCGCCTCCCGCCGGGCCAGTTGCAGCAGCCCGTGGGCCAGTGCCGCGCCGACCAGGTCGGCGGCCTGGAGGGTGAAGGTGTTGCGGAGGCCGGCGGGGTCGACGCTCGTACCGGGGCTGAGCAGGGCTCCGAGGCTGCGCACCACGGTGGCGGCCTCCTCGCGCAGGGCCTCGGCGCGCGGGGTGGGAACCATGGCCTGTCCGGCCCGGACCAGGAGGGGGTCCTGGAGGACGCGGCGCAGCCGGGCCAGGGTGCGGCTCATGGCGGCGGGCGAGGTGTGCAGTCGCGCGGCGGCGCGGGTCACGCTGTGCTCGGTCAGCAGAGCATCCAGCGCGATGGCGAGATTGGCGTCGATGACCGGATCAGGGCTGCTCACCAGCATTATTCCATTTCAGTCAATGATTCCGTGCTGAAGTTCCCATTGTGGCAGCACGGCGGATCTCAGCAGGATGAGGGCATACCGAAACCAGCACGAGCTACGAGGTTTTCATGATCGTCATCACTGGTCCCACCGGGAACATCGGCCGCCACCTGCTCTCCCAGCTCCTGGAGTCCGCCCCCGCCGCGGGCGAGGAACTGCGCGTCATCGTGCGCGATCCCGCCCGGCTCCCGGACGCGGCGCACGGACGCGTCGACGTGGTCACCGGCTCCCACGCGGACGCCGAGGTCCTCGACCGGGCCTTCGAGGGCGCGGACGCGGTCTTCTGGCTCGTCCCCCCGGACTCCTCCCTGACCCCGCACGACGCCTACAGCGGCTTCACCCGCGCCGCCACCGAGGCGCTCGTCGCCCACGGCGTCGGCCACGTCGTCGGCGTCTCCGCGCTCGGCCGCGGCACCCCGCTCGCCGACCGGGCCGGCCTCGTCACCGCCTCCCTCGCGATGGACGACCTCATCGCCGGCACCGGCGTCGCCTACCGGGCCCTGGCCAACCCGTCCTTCTTCGAGAACCTCCTGGAGGAGGCCGACTCGATCCGCGAGAAGGGCGTCTTCACCGACTCCGTCGACGCCGACCGCAAGGCCCCCTTCGTCGCCGTCGCCGACATCGCGGCCGCCGCCGCCGACCTGCTGCTGGACCGCTCGTGGACCGGCACCGGCAGCGTCCCGGTCCTCGGGCCGCAGGACCTGTCCCCGAACGACCTGGCCCGCGTCATGACCGAGCAGTTCGGCCGCCCCGTCCGCTACGAACGCCAGTCGCTCGACGAGCTGTACACCACCCTCGTCGGCTACGGCCTCAACGAGGCGTTCGCCCAGGGCGTGGTCGACATGAAGCGGGCCAAGGACGAGGGCCTCGACGTCGGCGTCGCCCGCACCCCGGACACCGCCTCCCCCACCCGCTTCGAGCAGTGGTGCGCCCGGACCCTCAAGCCCGCGGTCCTCTCCTGAAGCCCAGCACCCCGTGCCGGGCGCACCACGGAGCCTGGAGACCCCTACCACCTGCCGCTTGGGAGGCACCCCGATGTCCGCTGAAAAGTCCGAACCGCCGGTCACGGCGTTCATGCTGGTCAAGACCACGCCCGAATGGCTCGCCCTGACCGTCCAGGAACGCGTGGACGCCTTCACCACCCAGGTCCTGCCGGCCATCAAGGCCAAGACCACCGGCGTCCGGTCGCGCTTCTACGACACGGAGTTCTACTCCGCTCGCGTCACCGATGTCTGGGTGTGGGAGGCCGACGACCACCACGCCTACCAGCTCCTCGTCGACGCACTGCGCGAAACCCCCTTCTGGGACCGCTACTTCGAGGTCGTCGACCTCCTCGTCGGCACCGAGAACGGTTACGCCCGGACCTACGGCCTCGAACCCGTCGCCACCATCGCCACCTGACACACCGCCCACCCGCGCAAGAGCGCCGGAACGCAAGAGCACCGATGCCCTCTGGCCGCACCCGGTCGGAGGGCATCGGCCCGGAAGGACCAGAGGTACCGGCTGTTCGGAGAGCTGAGACGGCCCTACGGCTTGAGAAGTGCTGGGTCATTGATCAGCTGCGTGGCGTGATGTACGGGTGGTGGCCTTCGCGGTCGAGGTGTCCGCGAGGATCGCCGCCATGCGTGCCTGTTCGTGCACGCCTTCTGATGATTCGTCTTTGACGGATACTCAGTGGGCGAAATGAACCCCTCTATCCTGCTTCGTGCGAACCCGGCTCGACGATGCCGTGCCGGCGGTGTTTCCGTACGGACCCGGTCGTTCGCCGGGACGATGGCCCTTCACCCGGCCGAGGACGCCGGGGCTGCCTTCCCCGCCTGGCCGGCCTCGTGGTCCTTGCGCCTGACGGCCTCGGCGTCCGGTGTGGGGGTCAGGGACACCTTGGTGTCCACGAAGACGACCTCGCTGTCGATGCGGTCGCCCGGCTTCAGTTTCTTGGCCAGCTGTTCCTGGAGTCCGACGGGCGGGCCGTGGTGCAGGCCCTGCGGGAAGGGCGGTGCACCTGCCGGGCCTGGCCGGCGCGGCCCGGGCTCCCCGGCTGTCGCGCACCCGGTCGCTCGCGTCCGGCGGATTGCCGCTCGCCGGCGTCCGCCGGTACCCGAGGGCCCGGGGCGCGCCTCGGCCTCACCGCAGGGCGCGGAAGAACGTCCTGATGTCGCCGGTCAGGGCGGCGGGTTCCTCCATGGCGGCGAAATGGCCGCCGCGTTCGAACTCGGTCCATTGCGTGATGGTGGCCGTGGGTTCGGCTTTGGACTTGCAGGCTGCTTCCGTGACGCTCGTGGAGCGCTTGGTGCCGGACGAGTTGTGGGAGCTGTTCCAGTTGGTGGTGCCGGCGGCGCCCCCCCCCCCCCCCCGCCCGGGGGCGGGGCGCCCGCGCCGCCCGCCCGCGGGGGTGGGGGCGAGAGTGAGGATCG
>NZ_JBHWIJ010000067.1:16845-32392 GCF_042732255.1 Kitasatospora sp. NPDC059803
GCCGCTGTACCTGTGGGTGGTGCGGGCGGCGCCGACCCCCCCCCAGGGGGGTGGTCGGGCGCCGCTGCGGCGACCGGGAGGTGCTGGTGGCGATCGTGTTCGTCGCGACGTCCGGGTGCGCCTGGGCCCTGCTTCCGCCCTGCTTCGGCCCGTCCGGGCAGACCGCCCGCCGGCGATTCACCGAATGGAGCAGGGCTCGGGTGTGGGCCAAGCTCCACCGGGTCGTCCTGGACGAGCTGGGCGCGCGCGGCAAGTTGGACTGGTCGAGGTGCGCGGTCGACTCGGTGAACGGGACGGTCACCCGGGTCGAGCGGCTCACCGAACTGCCTGAGCACCCCTGATCCGGCGTGCGGCGGCTGGTGCGCGCCGCCTTGAGCTGCGGGTCGCACCGGTTGTCGCGAAGTCTTGACACTGCGTCACAGGCCGCTAACCCTGGTGCTGTACTCCAGGGACGCGAGGGACACGGCATGCCATGGGTTGACGAGAGCGGGCGCCACCAGGGTTTCCTGGTGGCGGTGTTGGCGGACGGCAGCGAGCCGGCGCCGTTGCCGGACGGGCGCACCACCTGGTGGCTCTACAACGGAGCGGATGGTCCTCGGGCCGTTGCGGTGCGCGGTGGTTGCAGCTGCGGCTGGCGGGGTGAGCGGGTGCATCTGTTGGACTTCGGTGACGACCAGGCGACCGAGGCGGTGGGCGAGGCCACCGGGCCGTTCGCGGACTGGGAGTGGCACGTCGACCTGGCTGAGGGCGTGGTGCCGCGCGAGGTCGAGGAGCTGGTCGCGGCGCTGGTGGACCGGATCTGCGACCTGACGGAGAGCAGGCCGTACGCCGCTGCCCGTGCGGCCGCCCGGTTCGAGCGCGCCGCCGGGTCGACCGCCCTGCTGGCCGGCCGCAAGGCCCGCAGCAATCTGATGACCTGGGAGTACATCGGCCGCGCCTTCGGTTGCGGGCCGGAGGAGGCGCTGGAGCGGTTCGGTGAGACGCTGCACGACGTCGACCAGGGTGATGAGGGCGAGCTCTGAGGTTGTCAGTGCCCCTGGTGGGGTTGGGCCCGCGGGTAACTCGTCGGTGCGGCCGGCGGGTGGCAGGGTGGATCAGGCGCGAACCCTCAGGGTTTCCGCGAGGACGGCGAACGGCCTGGGGCGGCGGGCCGGTAGGTCCCTTGAGGCGGTCCGAGTGGTCCGTACGGTCGGCGCTTCGGGTCAGGCTGGCCGAGATCGGCTTTCTGGGTGAGAAGGTGGTGAACTCGGCCATATCGGTGGCCGGATATCGCTTTAAGGAGCGACTTGATCACGGGGCGTGACAAGATCGTGCCCCTGTCAGGTGGGCAGGTGTATGACGATGGTCGATGTCTGCCGCTCGTTGCCTGGCGTGGTGAGTCCTGGCCTGTTCCGTCGAGGGTCGGGTGCTTCGAAGTGGCGTCACTCGTGTCGGGACGAGGGGATTTCTCATGTCGATGTTCGTTGCGGATCTCTCACCGGCTTCCGGCATCGGGGGAGGACCTTGTTCCGCGCCTGCATCCGATCGAACTCCCTGAGCTGTATGAGCTGTTGAGGCCCTGCGCGGGGCCGGTGTACGGCGAGCCGTCTCTTCGGCTCGGCTGACCACGGCCGTCGGAGGCCGTCGGAGGCCGACGTCGGCTGCCGGATCGCCGGGCTGGCGACAGCGCGTCGCTGGACCCGCGAGGAGGCCGGTGAGCCGATCCTTCCCAGGTCACACAAGACCGGAGTAGCCGCACAAGCCGAGGAGGCTGGACAGTGGCCGAGCGTATGAAGCTGTTGCTCAAAGGACGCGGTGGCTATCCCTTCGCGGATGAGCTGGTCAACCGCAAACCGGGCGACCTCGACCAGGTGCAGCCGGTCGGGGGGATCAAGCTGGCACGCCATCACGTGATCCCTTTCGAAACGCTCATCAAATCATGGAACGCGGCCATCGAAAACGCGTACAACGTCAAGGGGTCCAGTCTCAGGGCGGGGCTGGAGGAGTTCGCCGACACGGTGGTCCGGAAATTTGAGACCCTGGACTATACGGACCAGGAGAAGCTCAATTTCCCTCGCATCAAGGAGTTCGTGGAGACGTTCAAAGACCCCGACTCCAGCTATGACCCTGACGGCATCACCCTGGATGGTCTGGATGACATCCACAACATCCTCACCTGGCTTCCGGGAAACCTGTTCGTCGGTCCGGACAATCAGAACCGAACCGACGATCCGGGCCCGAAAGTCGAAAGCGGCAGCGCACGGATCATCGGCCAGGAGGCGCTCACCAAGCGGACTGCGGCCTTCGCCAGCCTGGACCGGTTCAGCAAGAAGCCAAAGGGCGGGGGGATGGAAAAAGATGGCGTGCAGGGTTTCAAGGGCCTCATCGAGGCATTCACCCCGAACCGGGTATGGCCGCTGAAAGGCGCCGACTGGGAGCCGGACGGCGCCAAGTACCGCATCCGGCCCGTCGGATCCCTGTCCGGCACGGCGGCGGAGCCGCTGACCTGCGCACCGGCACTGGGCATGCCACAGGGGGTTGATTTCGTCATCATCGGCGGCACCCGGCTCGATCTGGACACCTGGTCCGATGAGAGCGGCTACCTGTTTCGCGGGGCGACTGCGGAAAACGTTCGGATGGCCGACCTCTTCGATTGGCTCGGTGAGAACTGGGGAGTGGCCGGTGAAATCCCGGAGGGCCTGCGGAGTTTCGACCTGCAGTACCTGACGATCGAGGTGCTGACGAGCCCTGGAGGCCCGGAGGAATGGGAGTTCACCGCAGCCACCGAGGCCCGCCTCGGTGACACGGTGATGGACCTGCTCGTCTGCTTCCGGCATTCGACCCCGGCCGCCGGCGGGGCCTCGACGTTCTCGCTGTCCGCGGACGCAGGCTTCACCGCCGCCGTCGAAGGCGCGGAGACCCGGCTGTGGTTCAGCGGCGCAATCGCCAAGACGGGCTCAGGGGCCTGGGAACTGAGCGCCTCCCTGGAGAACGACGGCCAAGCGCTGACGCTGGCTCACCTGGCCGCGGCCGTCGGAATCGATGTCCCTGCGGACCTGGATCCTTTCGTTCCATCGCTCGGCTCGGCGTCGTTCGCCTACCGTCTTCCCGTGGGGACCTCCGCGGCGGGGTCGCTGGTGGTGTCGGCGGTCGTCGGCCGGGTGGGGGTGGTGGTGGCGTGGGGGGCCCCCCGCCCCCCGGCCCCCGGCGGGCGGCGGGGGTCGGGGGGGGGGGTGGTGGGGGGGGGGGGGGGGGGGGGGGGGGGGGGGGGGGGGGGGGGGGGGGGGGGCGCGGGCCCCCGCGCCCCCCGGGCCGGCGGTCGCTCGGCTGGTAGCGGTCCGAGGAGTGGTGGGGGCCCGGGCATCCGATCTGCCGCTCGTGGGGGAGAGCATCCCGGCGGATCGCGATGTGGTCGTGACAGGAGTGCAGTTCTGCTACGCGGATCGCGCCTGGCCCCTCGCCCAGGTCCGGGCACTGAACGCCGCGGTCGCGGGCCTGCCCGGGGCCGCACAGGGGCTGCTGCCCGTGCTGCTGGACGAGGCGCTGCAGCGCGGCCTGCTCATCTGGGGGCTGCTGACGATGGGTGGCCAGGCGCTGGCGCCACTGGTCTGGCGGCCGAACAGCACTGGCGCCGCTGCCCTGTCGCAGGGTGGGAGCGGTGACTTGGTGTCGCTGGACACGTCCGAGGGCGCGGTCGTGCTGGGGCGTGAACGTGCCGCCGTTGCGGGGCAGCAGCGCAGCGATTCAGCCCAGGAGCTGGATCAGGTCTTCGGGCCGGTGCGGATCCGCCGGGTGAGCCTGGGCTACGCGAAGGGTCGGCTGTTCGTCGCCTTCGACGCCACGTTGACGCTCGGCCCGGTGGAGCTGGACATGATCGGCCTGGGCCTGGCGGTCGACCAGGACTTCACCGTCACTCCGGTGCTGGCCGGGGCGGGGGTGCGGATCGCAATTCCGCCGTTGAAGGTCACCGGCGTGCTGGAGGTACGCCAGGATCCGGCGTACGAGGTGTACATCGCGGGCCTGGTGGCGGTGGAGGCCGGCTTCTTCGCGATGCAGGCGGCCGGCAGCTACGCCCGCAGCAGGGGCGGCTGGGCGTCGGTGTTCCTGTTCGGCGAGGTGGCGGCGAAGGGCGGGGTGGCGTTGTTCGGGCCACCGGCCTTCACCGTGACCGGGCTGTCGGGTGGCTTCGGCGTGAACAGCTCGGTGCGGGTGCCGAGGATCGAGGAACTGCCGGAGTTCCCGCTGATCGCCCGTCTCGACGGGCGCCCGGAGGCCACCCCGCAGGAGATCCTCAACGCGCTGACGGACTGGGTGCGCCCGGCGGACGGCCAGTACTGGGGTGCGATCGGCGTCCAGTTCACCACGTTCAAGTTCATCGACACCAAGGCGCTGGCCCTGGTGGAGTTCGGCCGCGAGCTGAACGTCATGCTGCTGGGCCGTACCTCCATCACCTTCCCGCGCAACGCGGCCCCGGGCAAGAAGGTCCATGCCCGCCTGGATCTGGACCTCAAGCTCGCCTACCAGCAGTCCCAGGGCCTGCTGTCGCTGGACGTGGCGGTCGGCGCGGGCTCGTTCATCTTCGACCCGGCCTGTCGGCTGACCGGCGGGATCGCGGTGTACGTGTGGACCGCCGGGTCCAGGGCCGGGGACTTCGTGCTCAGCGTGGGCGGCTACCACCCGCGGTTCAAGGTGCCCGCGCACTACCCCAGGCCCGCCCGGCTGGGCTTCACCTGGTCGCCGGACAGCAAGATCATGGTCAAGGCGGAGGGCTACACCGCGCTCACCCCCGGCGCGTTCATGATCGGCGGCCGGCTTGCCGCGACCTACACCTCCGGTCTGCTGTCCGCGTGGTTCACCGCGTACCTGGACGTGCTGATCCAGTGGAAGCCGTTCTACCTGGACATGGCGCTGGGGATCAGCATCGGCGTCGCGTTCACCATCAAGGTGTGGTTCGTCAAGGTCCGGGTCTCGATCTCGGTCGGCATCAACCTGGCGCTGTGGACGCCTCCGTTCGGCGGCCGGGTCACCGTCAAGGTCTGGTTCATCTCCTTCAGCTTCGACATCGGCTCCAAGCGCGAGCCGCTGCCCGCCGCCGAATGGTCGGAGGTCCGCGCGCAGTTGCCCGCGCCGCTGGCCATCACACCGGAGAAGGGCCTGCTGGCGGACGTGGACGCGGGCGAACTCGCCGCCCGCCGCGCCGTCGAGGCACCCCTGCTGGTCTCCCGCGACGGGTTCGTCTTCACCACGGAGTCCGCCCTGCCGGCCACCCACGTTTACCTCAACGACGATCTCGTGGGATCGGCGGACCCGGCCATCGCGATCCGGCCGATGCGCAAGACCGCGGTGACCTCCGAACACCGCGTCACCCTCTGGCGCAACAACGGGGACAAGCCGTTCGACCCGGTGAACTGGACCATCACCGTGCTGCGCAAGGACGCCGCCCGCGCCCTGTGGGGCGATCCGCTGAACAAGCCCGGCGACGCGTTGGACGAGGACACGCTGCTGCCCAGGCGGCTCAGCGGGCTGCGCTTCGAGATCCCGGGCCCGAAGCTCGAACCTGCCGCCGCGACCGGTCCGATCACCTCCCAGGCCCTGGGCACCGAGAAGGTCAACCCGGACAGCAAGCTGACCGGCCGGCCCGGCCAGAGCGCCGGACCCGCGCCGGTCTCCGGGTCGGGCAGCATCGACACCATCGCCCGCACGATCGCCGTCAAACAGCCCAGGCGCGACGCCGCCTACGCCGCGATGGCCCGCCTGGGGGTGGCGCCCGGCGCCAACGGCCCCCGTGCGAAGTACGCCGCGATCGCCGCCGACACCCTGGTCTCGTCGCCACTGCTCACCGCGGCCAACTGACCACCCATCACCGTTGGCCACCGTCTGAGGGGACCCTCGTGCCGACCCTGCCCGAGCTGGACATCACCTTCTACGACCACCTGCTGCCCGCCATCACCGCCGGCACCTACCGTGCGGATGTCCGCCACGTCCTCAAGGACGCCCACGGCGACATCGACGCCCCCGACAAACTCCCGGCCACCAGTGAGGAGTTCGAGGTCCGGGCGGTTCAGTTCGTGCTGGACCCCTCCTCCGTGCACGCCGTCTTCCCCGCCCCAGGCGCGTCCGGTGACTACGCCCTGGTGCTGCCGCACATCACCCTCAACCGCTCGATCCTGCCGTGGGAGCGCGAACCGAAGTGGTCCCGGGTGGAGGCCCGCGCGCCGTGGCTGGCCCTGATGGTCTTCCGGGAGGGCGAACTGCCCGAGGACCCCGACGCCATGGGGCTCGCTGCCTCCCGCACGGTCGCCCAGCTCTGCCGACCGGCCGAATCCGGCGTCCTAGGGCCGGCGATCAGCGGCCTGCCCGCGGAAACGGAGGCGAGCACCTGCCGCACCATCGACGTGCCCGTCCCCCTGTTCCGACGGCTGATCCCCACCGAGGGCGAGCTGTCCTACCTCGCCCACGTCCGCCGGGTCGAACAGGCCAAGCGCCGCTTCGAGGGCGAAGTCCTCACCGAGGGCGACTACGCGGTGCTGACCGCCAACCGCTTCCCGCGCACCGGCGGCGCCTACACCGTCCACCTGGTCTCGCTGGAGGGCCACGACAAGCCGCTGGCCGGCACCATCCCCGGCGACAAGACCCACCTGCGCCTGTGCACCCTGTGGACCTGGTCGTTCACCAGCGACGAGAACGCGCGCTTCGACGCCGTCGGCCTGCTCAGGAACCTGGTCGCCCCCGGCAACAGCACCGACCCCGAGCGACTCACCCTGCGCCTGGAACCCCAGACCGCCGCCGGCTCCGACCCCGAGGACACTTACGTCACCGAGCGGTTGAAGCTCGGCTACGCGCCCGTCCCGCACCGCGTCCTGTCCGGCGAACTCGGCTACGCCTGGTACCGCGGCCCCTGCACCCCCGTCACGGCCCGGGAACTGCCGCCCACCCCCGGCGACCACACCACCGCCGACCACCTGCTCATCTACGAGGAGGAACACGGCCTCTTCGACGTCAGCTACGCCTCCGCGTGGACCCTGGGCCGCGCGATCGGCCTGGCCGACCCCGACTACGCCGCCGACGTCACCCGCGCCCGGCGCGAACTCGCCAACCAGGCCGCCGCCATGATGAAGCTGGCCGCCGACCCGGCCCGCTCCGCCCGCGCCGCCCAGGCCGGCGACCCGGTGCCGCAGCGCGGCCTGGACTGGCTGCGCACCCTCGCCGAAACCCCGCTCGCCGAGGCACTCGCCGCGCCCAACGTCGACCCACTCGACGTCCCGCGCCGCGCACCACGCATCGCACTCACCCGCGCCGAAGCCCGCGCCGCCCTGTCCACCACAGCCGCCCAGAGCGCGCTGCGCGCCACCGCCGACGCGCGCACCGCCTCCATGCCCAGCTGGCTGGACCGCCTGAGGCTGCTGCGCGGCGTGCCCTTCCACTACCTCGTCCCGCACCCCGACATGCTCCCCGACGAGTCCCTGCGGGTCTTCGCCATCGACCAGCAGTGGATCGACGCGCTCATCGACGGCGCCGCCGACGTCGGCATCCACACCTCCATGGACCAGCGCCTCGACGACACCCTGCGCGCGGCCACCACCGCCCAGAGCCTCGGCGCCAGGCCCAAGGCCGGACTCCTGCTGCGCTCCCAACTCGTCCCCGCCTGGCCCGACATCATCCTCATCGCCCGCCGCGCCGGGGCCGAGCTGGCCGAACTGCGCCGCGCCCACCTCGCCCCCGACACCCTGCTCGTCCTCTTCGACGACATCCCGGACGCCCTGACGATCCGCGAACCCGGCCAGGGCATCCACTTCGGCATCGACGACGGCGGCCTGCTCGGCCTGCGCCAGCTCACCCCGAACACCACCCCGCCGCTCGGCGCCTCGCTGGGCCGCGACTTCCCCAGCGAGGGGACGGTCTTCGGCCGCTTCCTGCGCCCGGGGAGCGAGGACGTGCTGAACCTGCTCGGCAGCGGAGCCCTGGTGCCCGAGCTCGCCCGGGCCCTGGGCAAGCAGACGCTGCGCCCGAGCGAGTTCGCGGTCCAACTGGTCAACGCCCCGCTCGAACAACTGCTGCTGCCCCGGCCGTAAGGAGCCCCAGATGAGTGACCTGATCGTGCCGGTACGCGTGCGGACCCTCCAAGTCAACGACAAGGTCAGGGCCGGCGACCTGTTCACCCGCTGGTACCCGAACCTCGGCGGGATGGTCGAGGACAACGCCCCGGCCGAACCCGGCCCCGGGCAGAGCGACCAGGGGATCAGCGAAGGCGACGACGGACTGCACGTCCAGTGGGAACTGCCCGAGGCGCTCACCCGCGGCCACTACGACCCCGCCACCGGTGAGACCACCTTCCCGCTGGTGCCCAACCGCTGGCTCGTCGTGCGCTACCACCGCTCCCCGCTCGGCGTGCGCAAGGCCACCGGCTGGGTCGTGCACTCCGACTACCTGGAGGACAGCGACTACCAGGCCAGGCTCGGCTACGGCACCAGCCGCTTCGCCACCACCCGCAGCCCCGGTGGCGGTGAGACCGATCCGCACACCGACTGGATCGGCCGCCACCACAAGCTCGCCGACGGGCCGTGGACCGAACCCGAGGACGCACCCCGCGAGCTGTTCCTGACCGCGGTCGGCCCCGGCCTTCCGGCCTTCGCCGCCTTCGCGATCTACCACAAGGACGTCTTCCTCCTCCACGACACCCTCCAGGACATCAAGCACGAGGACGACCCCGACGAGGTCAACCTCTACCCGCCGGACACCGAACTCAGCTACCAGGTGATCGGCTGGTACTCCGACCCCGCCTCGGACATCCTCACCAAGGCAGCCGAGATCCCCGGACTGCTACCCGAGGGCGTCACCGGCGTACGCGAGATCCTCGCCGCCCTGGGCTGGTCCGCCCCCGCCGACGCGCCCGACCCGCAGCGCACCCTGTACGCCGGGCACAGCCTCGGCATCCCCTGGCGGCAGCTCAATTTCTACCCCCAGCCGGACGCCCGCCCGCGGCCCCTGCACCAGACCGTCGCCATCGGCCACAGCACCGCCGACGCCGCAGCCGCGCTCGTGACCCGGCAGACCCGCTCGCCGCGCACCGGCGACCTCGTACGCGCACTGTTCGAGGGCACCATCGACACCTACGGCACCGTCGAGGGCGAAACCGACCTGGACGAGGCCACCCGCCGCGCCTGGTACTCCGGCAGCGACGGCGGCCACGCCTGGCAGATCGTCCCCCGCCCCAGCGACGAACCCGTCGACCTGCCGCCGGTGCCCGCCTGGCTGGACGAACTCAACGAAGCCCAGGCCCGGTACGACGCCCTCGCGCCCCTGCTGCGCGACGCCCAGCAACGCCTGTGGACGCTGTGGTGGCTGCGCAACCAGCCCGGCGAGCACCCGGACGGTTTCGACGCCGCCGCGGACACCCAGCTCAGCCCCGCCGCCGGCGGCAGTCTCGCCGCCCAGGCCCAGACCCTCCTCACGCAGACCACCGCCCTGCTGGCCGCCCTGCCGCACGGCCTCACCCCCGAGGCGCAGCAGGCCGCCATTGACGCCGAGGCCCACCGGCGCGGCCTCCCCGAGACGTTGGAACTCAAGCGCATCGCCCGCGAGCCCTTCTACCGCCCCGCCGACCCCGTCGTCGTCATCGAAGGCACCGGCGCCGGCGAACCGCTCAGCCGCGACGAGGACGACCCGCTGCCCTGCCGCATCCCCAGCGGACTGCTGACCTCGATCGTCATCAACGACGCCACCGTCCCCGTGCCCACCACCCCGCTGGTGCCCGACCTGACGAACCTGCCGACCGCCTGCCGTGCGCTGCTCGCCGAATGCGACCTCCTCGACCAGGCCTACCGCACGACCTCGGGCACCAGCAACGCCCTGGAGGTCGCCCTCAAGGACCCCGCGGGCAAGCTGCGCGGCACCCTCGCCGAGTACACCGCGCTCTGGCAGCAGCCCTGGGCCCCGATGTACCTCCAGTGGGAACTGCACTACTGCCCCATCCCGTACCACAGCGACAACCGCGACAACTGGACCTTCAAGACCACCGGCAAAGGCACCGACTACCACTGGGACGGCACCGGCGCCCAGCGCAGCGGCGAGGACTCCACCGGCGACGACCAGATGCGCTGGCTGACCTTCGCCGACCGCTGCTACCTCGCCCCCACCGTCTCCTACGTGCTGCGCCGCCAGATCGAGCGCTACCTCGACAGCTACCCGGAGTCGGAGACCGTCGGCCTGCGCGCCCTGCGAGAGGACTACGAGCAGCTCGACCTGCTCTCCCAAACCTTGGACGGCTTCAACGACTGGCTGCTGCAACAGGACGGCGCCGCGCGGATGTTGCCGTCGCCGGAGAACGGGTGGCGGTTCGGCGATCCGCAGTCCGTCCCCGCCGCCGGGGTCTTCGGCACGACCCCGCCGGACCGCTTCCAGCCCGTGCGGGCCGGCCAGTTCTACTTCCGCGACCTGCGGATCATCGACCGCTTCGGCCGCTCCTGCGACGCCACCAACCTCCAGCAGCAGAACTACCTGAAGCTCCCCACCGCCCACGCCGACAGCGTGAAACCCGACAAGCCGCTCTTCGAGGGCATCGCCGCACCCGACCGGTTCTTCCAGCTGCCTCCCCGCCTGCTCCAGGACACCCGGATGCGCTTCGACGCGCTCCGCTCGCGTGACAACGCCCGCTACACCGCTCTTTCCCCTGACCCGGCCGCCGTCGGCGAGACCCCGGTGGCGGGCTGGCTGCTCCTCAACTACCTCGACGAGACCTTGCTGGTCTACGCACCCGACGGCGCACCGCTCGGCGAACTGCGCGTGGTCGGCGACGACACCCGCACCGCCTTCAACCCGCTGCCGCACGCTCCCTACGCCGGGCCGGCCGACTTCGCCGACGTCTTCCCGGACCTGGCCGGCCTGATCCTCGAACTGACCGGCCGCCGGCCACCCGCCGCCTTCCGGCACCTGATGGCCACCATCGACACCACCCTGGACACCATCACCGACCCCAGCGCCCAGGAGGACCGCACCCCGGCCCGCCTCGCCGGACGCCCCGTCGCCCTCATCCGCGCCGCACTCGGCATCGAACTCCAGGGCCCGCCGCTGACCAGCTCCGGCTGGGACGCCCTCAAGCCGCCGCCCGAGGACTACTACCCCAGCTACCAGTGGCCGATCAAGCTCGGCGACCCCGAGCGCCTCACCGACGGGCTGATCGGCTACTACGCCAGCACCACCGGCCCCGGCGGCGCCACCGACTACACCCGCCTCAACGCGGTCGCCCCCGCGCCCGGCACCAGCGATTACGTCCAGCCCATCGAATACGGCCACGACCTCGCGCTGCCCGCCCGCCCCGGCAGTGAACTGATCACCCATCGCCTCACGCTGCTCGCCGACCCGCACACGCCGGTGCACGCCACCACCGGCATCCTGCCCGTCGCCGCCCTCGGCCTGGACGCCGACCTCGTCCACCAAGCGCTCGCCCGCATCCGCGCGTCCTTCCGCCTCGACCCGCTGCTCGCCCCCACCCGCGCCGGCGAACAGGAAGCCGGCTCCCCGCTCGGCGCCGCCGACGGCTACCCGCTGGCCAACCTGCTGGACGGCGACCTCAGCACCTACTGGCTCAGCACCGAGCAGGCCGGCGCCGGCAGTTGGGTGATGGTCGACCTCGGCGAACAGCGCAACGTCGACCGCGTCGACCTCTACCCCGGCGACCTCACCGGCGGGCACACCACGCCGGCCGGCGTCCTGGAACACTCCGCCGACGCCGAAGCCTGGACCGTGCTTGCCGACTGCCCCGCCGCTGCCGAGATCCACCTCGACACCGCGCTCTCCACCCGCTACCTGCGGCTGCGGTTCACCGGCGCCATGGCCGCCCCGGTGGCAGTCCGCTCCTTCGTGGTCAGCACCGATGCGCCCGGCAGCGGCCTGGTCATGCCCCGTCCCGCCGCCTGGCACGGCGACTGGACCTGGGCCGAGCCCTACGCGACCGCAGGCCCGGTACCCGAGTGGGGTGAGCTGCCCATCCTCCAGGCCGACAGCGCCGCCCACCCCGACGACCCGATCCCCACCGCGCGGGCCGGCTACCTCCAGCTCCGCCCCGCCCCAGGTGCCTGACCCCCGGACAAGGAGGACCGCGTGACCATCTACACCAGCTCCACCGACGGACTGCTCAGCTATGCGCTCGCGACGAGTCCGACGGATCCGCTGAACGCGAGTACCGACAAGGACCCCGTCATCGGGCGGCTGAACATCACGGTCGGCCGGGACATGACGACGGCCGCGTACTGCCGGAAGATCGTTGTGAAGATCCCGGTCGGCGCGGGCGCCGCGCAGTTGACTGCCGTCAATACCGACGAGATCAAGCAGTCGGTCACCGGAGGCACCACGCCGGAGCAGGGCGGCGGCTGGACCGCGACCGCCGTCGCCGAGGGCAACCACCGGGTCTTCACCTTCACCCCGGGCCGGCCGCCGCAGTTCACCGGGCAATGGGCGCTCACCCTGGTCATCTCGCAGATCCCGATCAACAAGGTGGTCGGCAAGCCGGTCATCGAAGTCATCGAGGAAAGCTCGCCCACCAACGGTGACTTCACTCAGAAGACCACCACAATCATTGTGGACAAGGCCCCGCCCGGCTTCCTGTTCCGCAACCTGCGCCCGAGCAAGATCATGGTGGACAACGGCTGCCCCGTCACCCTCACCTGGGAAGTCCAGAACGCCCGCTGCACCATGTACTGGGACGACCAGCCCGGCGCGGACGTCAGCAAGGAACCCACGTGGACCTCGCCCGCACTGCACAACACCACCGCCTTCATGCTGCAGGCCGTCTCGGCCGAGGACGCCAGCTTCATCCACACCCTCACCACCGCCGTCACCGTGGACAAGCCGGATATCGAAATCGGAGACCTCACCGTCTACGGGAAGGCCAGGATCCTGCGTCGCCACCCTCCGGTCGCGATGGAGGACAGCAGTGACTGGCGGGCGACCACCGACGGCATCGTGACCGTGACCTTCAAGCGAACCGGCTCCAGCGCCAGGAACATCGAGCTGTGGATCCGAGCCGACGGCAGCGACTTTCACGAGCGGATCGCCACGTTCAGCGCAGATGTCGGCGCCGGGGATGAGGAGAAGACCCTCTCCGTGCCGTTGCACCAAGGAGAGTGCATGTACACCCGCCACTATTGGCGGGATATCGAGGCCACTCTGCACTGGTGCTCCTTCGGCGACGGTGAGCTGGAGTTCCTGGGAACCATCCCGCACTGAGTCCTGCGGGTACTTCCGCCGCCCCACCGCGCCAACTCCCTCCGCCGTAGGCGCCCGACTCCAGGACAAGGACGACAGCATGGCCATTCACGCCACCTCCGCCGACGCGCTGCTCAGCTACTCCCTCGCCACGAGTCCGACGGATCCGTTGAACGCGAGCACCGACAAGGACCCCGTCATCGGCCGGCTCGACATCACGGTCGGCCGGAACATGACGACGGCCGCGTACTGCCGGAAGATCATCGTCAAGATCCCGATCGGCGCGGGCGCTGCGCATCTGACCACGGTGAACACCAACGACATCAAGCAGTCGGTCACCGGTGGCTCCGATCCGGGGCACGGCAACGGCTGGACTGCCACGGCCGTCGCGGAAGGGGACAAGCGGGTGTTCACCTTCACCCCGGGCCGGGCGCCGGAGTTCACCGGGCAGTGGGCGGTCACCCTGGTCATCTCGCAGATCCCGATCAACAAGGTGGTCGGCAAGCCCGTGATCGAGGTCATCGAGGAGACCTCGCCGACCAGTAGCAACTTCACACCGAAGGAGCCGGTCCGGATCACGGTGGACAAGGCCCCGCCCGGCTTCCTGTTCCGCAACCTGCGTCCGAGCAAGATCATGGTCGAGAACGGCGAGAAGGTCACCCTCACCTGGGAGATCCAGAACGGCACCTGTGTCATGTACTGGGACGACAAGTCCGACCCGAACGTCAACTCCGAACCCAAGTGGACCTCGCCCGCGCTGCACAACACCACCGGCTTCATGCTCCAAGCCACCTCGGCCGAGGACGCCAGCTTCGTCCACACCCTCACCACCGCCGTCACCGTCGCCAAACCCGACCTCGACACCGGCCACCTCAACGTCTATGGCAATGCCACCGCCCATAACGGCCTGGTCGTACGCGGAGACCTAGTCGCCCGCGACATCCTCGTGGTCGAGGGGAAGACCTACACTCTCGACGAGCTGCAGGCGAAAGGGATCACTATTGGCACCGACCTAGGCAAGGGCCACCTCGACATCCACGGGAACACCACCGCCCACGACGGACTCAGCATCAAGGGTGCCGCAAATATCATGGACGGAGACCTGATCCATCGACTCACTGTCACGATGAAAGAGGCGAAGACCTTCAGGTTCAGTACGGATGGAATGATCTTCGGGAACGCCGATGGAGGCCACGCGCTGGAGTTCACTATTCAGCGTTCAAGTGGGAGCTGCACGCTGAATATCGCAAGGAGCAGCAATTTCTGCTTTCCGGCCCCTCGGGATGCTGCCGTCGTTGCGAAAACCGTACCTATGGGTGGAAGTGGGCCCTACCCCAGCACCACGTTCTTCTTCGTCCCCTTCGGATCCGGTGGTCCGATCTAGTCGGAGTGGACAGAGACGAGAAGGCTTCTGGCACGTTCTGTCGCCGCCCATAATGCCCGGGTGCTGGGAGCTGCTGCCTGTCGCTACCTCGGCTCGGAACTCGCCTCGTATCCTGACGCCGGATTATGATTGGCCATCGATTCACCACTCCAGCGGACGCGGCTGAGTGCCGACTGGGAATTTCTGTCGGCTCCACACCCGGCCAGTCCTGGTGGATCTCGGAAGCACAGAGTTCACGTGTTCTTCGGCTGTCGAACTCGGGGAAGCCAGCCGACTCTGCGAATGGTGTGACTGATTTCCAGAAAGCCTCACTTGGCCCGGCCTCGCTGGGTAATCTGAGGGTGGTTCGGGCCGATCCCGGAGTACCGTGCTCGAAGGGCCGAAGGGGAGATCATGGCGTCACTTGCAGCAGTTTCCGAGATGGTGGTCATCAAAACCGACGGGACTCAGACCACCCCCATGCGCCAGCCGCAAGCCGAGTCCTACCTGGTGAACGTCCTCAATGAAGCAGGAATGGGCAACAGGTTGGCGAACCTGAAGCAGTCCCTCAATCAGGCGTTCAACGGGCAGGGAAAGCCCACGGGGTCCTACCAGTTCCGCGGGAAGCCGGTTCTGCACGCGAGCTCGGGCAACGGGCAGCAGAGTGTCACCCTCTTCTTCTATGCGGACGGCAGCAAGCTGATGCTGTTCGCTATGGGGGAGCACGTGTCGAGCACGCAGTACAGGATCAGCATCTACGGGCAGCAAGGCGATCCTAATTTCGCGAAGGGCAGGGTCATCTCCATCTGATTCCGTGACCTGCGGCCGCGGTGGATCGAGGCGGCGGGCAGCTACCAAGAGTGACTGAAGGGCAGCGGCCTCCGGCCTTGCCAGGGTGGGCTGCTGGCTGCGGAAGCTCGAATGCTGGGGTGGCTGCACGAGCCTTGCTCGGCGCTTCAGTTCGCTGGGGGCTGGGCGACGATGCATGCTTCGTCGCCCAGC
>NZ_JBHWIJ010000068.1:0-13469 GCF_042732255.1 Kitasatospora sp. NPDC059803
GTGCGGTGGCCGCTCGGGAGCGGGCACCGCACCGCCCGACGGCGGGGGTCGTGGGCCGTGGGTCAGCGCACGGTCACGGTGAACACGGGGGAGGCGACGTCTCCGCTGACGATGCGCAGCTCGTTCAGGCCCTTGATGCCGAGCTTCACGCCGAGCGAGTAGGAACCGTTGTGGTTGGTGGGGACGGAGGCCGGCAGGGTGACCCACTTGCCGTGCTGCTTCTGCTGCAGGGTCACCTTGGTGCCCGCCTTGAGGCCGGTGGTGGTGCCGTTGACCCGGAACAGCTGCCAGGCCTGGACGGACGTGACGGACGGCTTGGCGGTGATGCCGGCCTGCGCGGCGGCCTGCTGCGCCGTCGCCTGCTGCGTGGTGGACGTGGGGTAGGCGGCCGGGGCGGCCGCCATGGCGGCGGTGCCCGCCAGCCCGAGGGAGAGCACGGTGACGGTGGTCACGGCGGCCAGGCGCAGGGAGTTCCGCTTGGAGACGATCACGGGTGCCCCTTTCAAGGGGAGGTGATTTCTCGGCCCGAAGAGCACGGTCGGCGCGATTCGGGCTCTGTCATCTGTAGGGACGCCGCGCTCCACACTTCGGTTGTGAGCGGATCGTCACCGCCTTGTAACAGTCGGCGATGCCTCGGAGTTCCCAACACCCGCGCACACGAGCGGAATTGGCGCATCCTCTTCTGCGAACGCGACGGCCCCCTCGACGGCCCGCGTGGGCCGCCGGGCAGCCGGGCAGCCGGGCAGCCGGGCAGCCGCCCCTGGATGAACAAGTCCGAAGTCAGGCTCTCAGTGACGGTCGCTGAGACTGGCGACCACGGCGGCCAGTCGGTCCATGGCATGCGCTACGCCGAGCCCGTCCATGTAGTCGCGGACGTGCACGATCCGGCCGTTGCGGACCCGGATCACCAGGAGGCCGGGAATGCTGAAGGTCTGGCCGGTTGTGGTCACGGTCCCGGTGACGACCTGCTCGACGGTGATCACCTCGGGGTCGGTGCTCTCGTGCACGGCGACTTCGCGGATCTCCTGCGGTTGCGCCGGGCTTGCGCCCCAGGCCGCCCGGTAGCCCGCGCGGACCTCTTCGCGCCCCTCGTAGCGCGCCGGCATGCCGGGGAAGAGGAACGGAAACTCGTGGACGGCGTCGACGGTGTAAAGATCGGCCAGGTCGTCCGCTGACTTGTCGAGCATCGCCCGCTGGTAGCGGGCCAGGACCTCACGAGGGCCAGGGCTGGCGGGGGTGGTGTCCGGCATGGCGCTTGGGCTCCGTTCGGTCAACGCGGGACTGAGCTCTGTCGATCGATGGGCCGGGAATTCGGGCGCACGGATGCGACGAAGGCCCCAAGACCCGGTTGTGACACCCGACTTGGAGACCCGCTTGACCGCACTCTACGTGAAGATCGACGCCGAGATCGGAGGAACGCGACGGATGGGACGACCGCCCCGGTCGAGCGTGCCGTCGTCGTGCTGGAGTGCGCGGTGCATGGACGCACCGTCCACAGCGAGCAGCCCTACGACAACCACCAGTGGCCTGATGAACGTCAATGCGAAGGCCACGGCCGCGCCGGCCCGCCCCTACCGACATCGCGCCAGCCAGGTCGCGATCTCGTCCACCACCGCCGGCTCCACGTGCCCCGGTCGCGCGTATTCGGCCGGGGTGGCACGGCCACTGCCGGGGAGGAAGAGGTGGTTGGCGTCCTGGTGGATCCTGATCGCCACCTCGGGCCGGTCTGCCAGGGCGTCCTGCCAGCGCGTCAGGTCGTCGGCGACGGTGACCTGGTAGTCCCGGCCGCCCTGGAGGATCAGCATCGGGCGGGCGAGTGCGGCCGCCGTGGCCACCGGGTCGTACGCGCGCAGGTCGAGCCAGTAGGCGGCGGAGAGTCCGAACGGCAGCAGCTCCGACGGCGTGTCGGGCTTGAGTTCGGGGCCGGCCACCAGCGCGGCCTGTCGGGCCAGCGTCGCCACCGCGTCGTCGATGTCCGGGCCGGGGGCGAGCGCCGCGAGGTGGCGGGCCACCCGGACGGCCGCCTCGTGCATCGGCTGGGCGTCCGCGGCGAGCAGCACCAGTCCCGCGATCGACGGGTCGGCGGCGGCGATTCGGGGCGCCACCTTGCCGCCCATGCTGTGGCCGAGCAGGTGGATCCGGTCCGCGGCCACCCCGGGCTGTCGCCGGAGCAGTTGGACGGCGGCGAGCGCGGGCGGCAGGTACTCGTCGGCCATGGTGAAGTCCGAGGGCAGGTGGTCCGGGTGCGCGAAGGTGGCCTTGTCGAAGCGCAGCACGGCCACCTGCCGGCTGGCGAGCCCCCAGGCGAGGTCCTTGAGCGGCTTGTTGGGGCCGCTGCTCTCGTCCCGGTCGAACGCGCCGCCGCCGCTGAGCAGTACGACGGCGGGCCACGGTCCGGGGCCGGCGGGCAGGCTCAGCGTGCCGGGTACGGCGAGCGGACCGGTACCGAGCCGGACTTCCCGTTCGGTGAACCGGGCCTGGTCCGCGTAGGGCGGCGACTGCCACTCGGCGCCGTCGTCCTGGGCGAGCCGCAGACCGTGCAGCAGGCCGTCGGCGCCGACCGACGTGACCACGGTGAAGCTGCCGTCCGCGCAGGTCACCGGGATTCGGACGCGCACCGGGTCGGCCTCTCCGGGCCCGCTCACCGGCTCCCCGACCGCCCTGACCCCTCCCCGTCCCGCGGCCTCGGCCGCCCAGGCGAGCCGCAGCGCTTCGGCGGATACGGCAGCGCGCAGAAGCGGCGCGAACAGTTCCGCGGTCTCGGCGAAACTCTCCGCGCGCAGTAGCGCGGCGAAGTCCCGTGCCACGTCCAGCGCCCCTGCCCCTGTGTCTGCCCCGGCTCCTGCCCCGACCCCATTTAGTCCCATAATTGAGAAAGGTAGCAGCCATGAGACCATCTGGACATGGACTCCCTGGAACTGCTCGCCCATCCCATCCGGCTGCGGATCGTGCATGCGATGGGCGGTGGACGGCTCCTGACCACCGCTCAACTCCGCGCACGCATCCCCGAAGCCTCCAAGGCCACCGTCTACCGGCACATCGACCTGCTCGTCGCCGGCGGGATCCTGGAGGTTGCCGAGGAACGGCGGGTGCGAGGCGCGGTGGAGCGGCACTACCGGCTCCGCCAGGACCGAGCCGTGGTCGGCACCGAGATGGTCCGCTCGCTCACCCCCGAAGACCACCGGCAGGCCTTCGCCACCGCGACGACCGCCCTGCTGGCCGAGTTCAACGCCTACCTCGACCGCGAGGAAGCCGACCCGATGGCCGACCAGGTGGGCTACCGGCAGCACGCACTCTGGCTCAGCCCGGAGGAACTGACCGAGCTGATCGGCGAGCTGCGCGCGGCCATCGTGCCCAGAATGGCCAACCGGCCGAGCCCCGAGCGGGCGCAGCACCTGCTGAGCCCGATCCACTTCCCGGTGGAGGCCCCGCCGGGGTGAACCGAGCCGGGGTAGGCCGAGCCGACGCCCGTGGCGAAAGTGCCGGGGCTGTCCAGCCCGTGCTGTCCGACCGCAATTCGGTAGCGGACCGAGCGGTGCTTCGGGCAGGCTCGCGTGCATGGTCTCGGTGTTGCAGAACGTGGCGATCGACTGTGTAGATGCCTACGGGCTGGCTCGGTTCTGGAGTGAGGTGCTCGGTCATCCGCTGCACCCGGAGGACGGCCCGGGTGATCCGGAGACTGCGGTGATGCTGCCGGCGGGCCAGCTGTTGTACTTCCACCAGGTCCCGGAACCGAAGACGATCAAGAACAGGGTCCACCTGTGCCTGCGTCCGGAGACCACGCGCGAGGAGGAGGTCGAGCGGCTGCTGAACCTCGGGGCCGCCCTCGTCGACGACCGCCGGGAACCCGATGGTGCCGGCTGGGCCGTCCTCGCGGACCCTGAGGGCAATGAATTCTGTGTTCTCCGCAGTGCGTCCGACCGCGCGGCGATGTCTTCCTGCGGCTCACCCGCGCAACGGCCGGCTGCCCCGCAGTAGCTGGTCACAGCCGTTCGTTGACGGCCGGGACGACGTGGTGGTCTCCGAGCAGTGACGCGGTTCTCACGTCCGGTTCAGTGCAGCGTGGCGGCGAGCGGTCGGACGGCTTCCAGCACGTGGCGGCGGAGCCACCGGGACGCGGGATCGTCGTCGAGTCGGCGGTGCCAGCGCAGTTCGATGTCGGCCGCCGGCATCTCCAGCGGCACCTTGTACCACCGGAGGGGCACCTGTCGTTCGACGAGGTGCTCCGCCACCACCCGGGGGCCGAGGCAGATGACGTCCCCCTCCAGCGCCATCAGCGCTGCCACCGCGAAGGAGGGGACCACGGCGACGACGTGCCGGGAGCGGCCCAGGCGGTGAAGTGCCTCGTCCAGCGGCCCGTGCGCGAGGCCTCGGCGGGACGCGGAGATGTGCGGGTGGGCACACAGGTCGTCCACCGTCAGCCGTGCGGCCTTGCCCAGGGCGGAGTGTGCCGCCACCACGGCGACGAAGTGGTCGGAGAACAGCGTTCGCGCGCGCACGTCCGGAGGGGGCGGGTCGGCGACGCCGATGTCGAGGTCGAGCGAGCCGTCGCGTAGCCGGTCGGGTTCCTTGGAGTCCTGGGCGACGAACCGCAGGCGGACCTCGGGTGCCTCGGCGGCGATCCGGTGCGTGAGGCGGGGTGCGAGCACGGGGCTGAGTCCGTCGTTGACCCGGATGGCGAAGGTGCGCCGCCACGATCGCGGGTCGCTTCCCGCAGCATCCACCCGGAGTTCGGCCGCGGCCTCCAGCAGCGCCTTGACCCTGGCGGCCGACCGCTGGGCGAACGGGGTGGGTACGAGGCCCCGGCCGGCGCGCACCAGGATCTGGTCGTTCATCGCCCGTCGCAGCCGGCCCAGGGCCCTGCTGGTGGCCGGAATGGACAGGTGAAGGCGCGTCGCGGCCGCGGACACGCTGCCGGTGTCCATCAACGCGTCGAACACGCGTAAGAGGTTGAGGTCCAACTGGTCGGCCACGGACTCCCCCTTCGTTTGCGTCTGACGCAAACTCCCTGTGCAAAGCATGCATTAGACATCGTGTCAGGGGCGTTCGAAACTGACGTCGTGGCCACCACACCCTCCGTCCCATCCACGAGGAGCTGCGGACATGCCGAACACCAGGCACCCTGAGAACCGGACGCCGTCCCCTAGTGAAGCCACCGAATCCGCCGAATCCGCCGAATCCGCCGAAATCGCCGAAATCGCCGTAGTCGGCTGCGGGCCGGTCGGCATGACGCTCGCGGCCCTGCTGGGCAAGGCCGGGCACTCGGTCGTGGTGCTCGAACGCTACCCCGGCCTGTACGGCCTCCCCCGGGCCGCCAGCTTCGACGGCGAGATCATGCGCGCGCTGCAAGGGCTCGGACTCGTCGACGAACTGGCGCCCACCCTGCGCACACAGGACGCGTACGAGTGGCGCAACGGGGCGGGTGACCTCCTCATCCGACAGGTGTTCCGCACCGTCGGCGCCAGCGGTTGGGCCGACCTCTACAAGTTCCACCAGCCCGACCTGGAGACGGCGCTGCACTCGTTGTGCACCTCGATGCCGAACGTCGACCTCCGTTTCGGCACCACGGTCACCGGCCTGTCCCAAGGCCGTGACCAGGTCACCCTGAACACGTCGGACGGTGCGACCTTCGCGGCGCGCTACGTGATCGGCTGCGACGGCGGGAACAGCTTCGTGCGGAACGCCCTCGGCGTCGAGCAGGACGACCTCGGCTTCTCCGAACCCTGGCTGGTCTGCGACTTCGCCCTGCGGCGCCCTGCGGCCGAGCTGGGGCTGCCGTCGATGCTGCAGATCGGCGATCCCGAGGGGCCCACCACCGTCATCACCACCGGTGCCGAACGCCAACGCTTCTGCTTCCTGCTCGACGATGGCGACGACCTCGAGCGGGAACGTGCGGCGGACGGCGTGTGGTCCCGCGTAGGCCGCTACCTGTCCCGCGACGACGCCGACATCGCCCGCACCGCCACCTACACCTTCCAGTCGCTGGTCGCGAGGCGCTGGCGGGACGGCCGGGTCCTGCTCGCGGGCGACGCCGCACACCAGATGCCGCCCTTCCTGGGGCAAGGACTCTGCTCGGGGATACGGGACGCACTCAACATCGCCTTCAAGCTGGATCTCGTGCTGCGCGGAGTCCGGGGCGCCGAGGTGCTCGACACCTACCAGAGCGAGCGGGAGCCGCACGTGCGCGGCGTGACGGCCACGAGCATGGAACTCGGCCGCCAGCACACCCTGCGGGACCCGGTGCTCGCCCGCGAACGCGACCGCACGCTGATGGCCCACCGACGCGCGCTCCGGGAGCCGGACCGGATCCGGCTGCCCGACCTCGGTCCCGGCCTGTTCGCCTCCGGCGGAGGCCGACTGTCGGTCCAGGGCCGGGTGAGCGACGGCCGGCGGACGGGCCTGCTCGACGACATCGTCGGCGGAGGTGGCTTCCGGCTGCTGGTCGCCGAGCAGGCCCTTCCCCTCCTGAACCGGGCCCCGCTGAGCGATTTGGGCGTCACGGTCGTCGGCTTCGGCCCCACCCCCACAGGCCCCACCGCCACAGGAGCCGCTGCCCTAGGAGCTGCCGGAACCGTCGTCGCCGACCCGGACGGCACCCACCGTCGCTGGCTGTCCGACCTCGGCGCCACCGCTGCCGCCGTGCGCCCCGACAACTACGTCTACGCGGCCGGGCCGGACGCGGACGCGGTGGCGAACCAGCTACTGGCCCTCCTCACCCCCGGCACCTGAGCGCGAACCAGCTCAGCCAGACCCCGCCGCCGTGCTCCGCGCCCGGAACCGCGCCCACGCCCACGAGCCCGCGCCCACCAGCAGGGCCGCCCCCAGCGCGTACACCGGCAGCCAACGCGTCGTCGTCGCCGCCAGGCAGACGTCGACGGCCTGGCGGCTCTGCTCCCGCTGCACGTACCCCAACGCGTCACCGGCACGCCCGGCCAGGTCCCCCAGCGCGGCCTGCGTCCGCAGGACCTCGTAGCGGCCGGCCTCGACGCACCCGCTGCGCGTCCCCGGCATGGGGAACAGCCAGTCCCAGCGCTGAAGTGCCGGAGCCAGCGCCAGCGCCACGCACAGCCCCACGACCAGCGAGTACGCCACCAGGCTCCGGCCGTAGGCCGCCCGTCGACCCGGCGCCGGCAGCGGCGCACGGCCGAACGACAGGACCACCGCGAGCAGCGTCACCCCGAGATAGGTGGAGAACCACTGCCATGACCCCTGCGCGAGCGAGAACGCCAGCACCACGCCGAGCGCCGTCCCCAGCACACCGGCATCACCGGCCGTCCGTCCCCCGCCCGCGCCCATGGATACGGGGCCGCGGTCACCTCCAGGGCTGTGCCCACTCACAGGCTCTCCTCGTCCGCCAACGGGGCACCAGCCTCCCGCCACCGCCTACCGCCACGGCTTGCCACCACACCGGTGAGCCCTCGGACGCCACCCGCCCAGCCCAGCCCGGGCCTACGGACGGGTCAGTGCCCTCACCGCTCCCAGTAGTCGACGTCGGGCAGTCGTATCCAGTTGTCGGCAGGGCCGGTGACGGCGCGGGCGTCGGTGGGGCGCAGGCCCGCGAAGGCGCAGGCCTGGGCGACGGCGTGGTGGTGGTAGAGGTAGCCGGTCAGGACCTCGTCAGGGGT
The DNA here is from genome assembly GCF_042732255.1 of Kitasatospora sp. NPDC059803. Taxonomy (NCBI): domain Bacteria; kingdom Bacillati; phylum Actinomycetota; class Actinomycetes; order Kitasatosporales; family Streptomycetaceae; genus Kitasatospora; species Kitasatospora sp. NPDC059803. Next base: position 7,626 of record NZ_JBHWIJ010000068.1, read on the forward strand.
GTGGTTCGGGACAGGGGCGCCACCGGGGTGGAGGTCCCAGGCTTCGACGGTGCCGTCGCGGACGATGCTGCCCTGGTTGCCGCTCTTGGGGTTGGCGTACAGGCCGTAGCCGACCGTGCCGGCGGTCAGTCGGGCCATCGCGCCCGGGGTGGACGGCGTGTAGCCCCAGGGCTGGGTGACGATGCATCCGCCGGGCACGGTCGTGACACCGGCGATGAGCAGGCCCTCGTCCATGTCGTACTCGTTCGGGTCGTCGAGGAAGTCCTCCATGAACTCCTCGTCCAACGGAGTGGCGTCCAGCCGGCGGACCGCTTCGGCGGCGTCGATGGCGGCGATGCAGGCGAGGCCGGTGCCCTCGAAGAAGAAACGGCCCAGGGCCTGGACGAGTTGCCGCCCGCGCCGGACGGTGGCCTGCTCGGTCGCTGTCAGGCCGGCTTGTCCGTCGGGCACGGGGAACAGATCGGGGACCGGCCCGGCCAGGGCGATGCGGCCGGGCGACCAGCCGCCGAGCTGGGGCCGCCACGTGTCGGCGCCCGCGGCCACGAGGGCCCGGGCGTTGTCCGGCCGGTTCTCCATGACGGCCTCCCACAGGGCCGTCGTCCCGTTCTCCAGCGCGTCCACGTCCGACACCCGGCGCGTCAGTTCGGCCACCACCTCGGGCGAGCCGAACCCCGCGGCCTGGTGCAGGGGGCGGCGACTCCCGCCCCACGTGTCCGGGTCGGCTCCTGCGTCGAGCCGCGCACGGATGTCGTCGTGGTCCCGCCAGCTGTTCCAGGTCACACCGTCCCAGCCCGTCATCGCGGCCCCCGTTCGTTCGTCGTCAGCGCGGCTCTCCGCGAGCGCCACCCGTCCACACACGATGGCATACCGGTCTGACAGTCGCGGTCCGGTGCCTTCGGTAGCTGCTGGGGCTGTGCCCTCGGTGACCGCCACTCGTCACCGGACAGCGCCGCAGGGGTCTCCCCCGGCTGCCCGACCGTCGTGCTCCGGAACCGCAGGACCGCAGGACCGTGCCGGGAGCCCGGCGCCTTCCAGATCCCGGCTGCCCGGTCGTCGACCAGGGTCAGCGGTACCAGGTGCGGACGGCGGCCGCCGTCTCACGGACGTCCGCGTCACCGGCGCGGATGCGGGCGGCCAGGTCGGCGGCCTGCTTGGGCTCCGCGGTGACGATGACGCCGGAGGCGCTGAGGTAGGAGGCGGCCACGACGGCGGCGAAGTGCTCGTTGGCGAACTCCAGGGCCGGGACGCGGATCAGCTGGTGCATGAGAGCGGCGGCCCGCTGGTACACCTCGCCGTACACCGGCACGTCCATGACCTCGTCGAGGTGACGGGCGACCGCTGCGGCGAGGGTGCCGTAGTCGGTGATGTCCGGATCGGCGGGCAGGAACTGGTGGGCGATGTCAAGCAGCCACGCCCGGTCTATCCGGAGGATCATGCGGCATCCGCTGCGGCGCCGCGAGTGCTCTGCGGGTAGGGCCCGAACTCGGCCTCGAACGCCGGCGCCCACGTCGGCGCGAAGTGCGCCGCGGCTGTCAGGAACCGTTCGCGCCGCTCGTCCGCCTCCTCAGCCAACACCTTGCGCGCATAGTCCGTCAGGCTCAGCCCGGCTGCCTCCGCCCGCTGCTCCAGCGCCTCGTGCACGGCGTCGTCCAGTCGCACGTTCAGCTGCTTCATAACGGCGAATCGTAGTTCGGGGTACACCCCGCTACAAGCTTGAGAACGGCGTGTCGGGCAACACGGACCACCCCGGCGGGCTCCGGCACGTCCTGAGCGACCAACTCGGCCGACGGCCGACGGAGCCTCGGCCCGTTGCTTTCTCGACCAAGTCGGAGTCTCGGTCGCTTGGGTCGCTTCAGTAGCTGCCCTGCCGAGCCACGTCCTGGCGCTACGGGCTCTCCGCCGGGCTCGGGCCTCCAGCGACTGACCCGGATCCGGTGCCACAAAAAGGCCGTACGTACCGGGACAGCAGGGCAACGACACTGTCCTCGGAGGGCAGCGGCGGCCGAAGCGACTCAGCGACTCAGTGCTGGAAGTGTTCAGGCACTGATCGCTCCTGCGGACATAGTCCCAGGTCACAGCAGCGAAGCGACTCTCCAGGCCCTGCGGCGGAGCTACTGAAGCGACCCAAGCGACCCAAGTTGGGGACTTGCACGAGAACCTGGTCCGGCGACACGCCGGGGGACAGTGCCCGAGAGACTCAGTCGCTTTCAGTCGCTGAGGTTCAGTCGCTGGGAAAAACCCCAGGTCAGGGCAGGTTCACCCACCCGGTCAGCGACCGAAGCGACTCAAGGTCAGGTATATGAAGACATTCCCCTGTGCGTGTGCGCGTTATAGACCCGGGCTACAGTCGCTTCAGTCGCTGTTTGCTGTTAAAACCGGCTTTGACCTGCGAAAATGCCGGAAGACCGAAACCAGCGACTGAACGGGGTCAGTCGCTGGTCCGGGTTTCGGTAGCTGAGTTTCGCCGCTGACTCCGGCAGTTCGCGTTCCCACGTCCTCGCTCGGATAGTCTGTGTGAGCTATCTTCTGGACTTCGGTCGCTTCAGTCGCTGATCCGGCGCCCACCAGTGCCCTGACCTGGCTATTTGCCCTCAGCGACTGAACGAGCGACTCAAGTCCGAGCAGCTACCAACCATGGGGAGAGGGACCAGCGTGACGGCGCCTAAGGCCGTGGGGAGCGACCGAGCGTTTCGCCAGCCGGATGCGCTGGCCGTCGCGCGCTGGTGCGCCGTCCAGGGTTGGCCCGTCCACCCGCTCGCACCAGGCCGCAAGACCCCGCCCGCAAACTGCCAGCCCTGCCAGGAGCCGGCTCACAGTCCCGCCGACTGCCCGTGCCCTGCGGCCGGTCGCTGGTGCCACGGCTTCCACGCGGCCACTCTCGACCAGGACATCCTCACCGCCTGGTGGCGCGTCAACCCGGACTTCGGTACCGGGGTCGCCTGTGGCCCGGCGGGTCTCGTCGTCATCGACGTCGACAGCCACCCCAGCACCGTCCCCGCCCGGGACCGGATCCTGCCCGGAATCCCGATCCACGAGAACGTCAACCTCGACGGCCTTGAGAACGGCTACCACACCCTTGCTCTGCTCGCGGCCCTGCGCCAGGCTCCTGACCCGGCGACCGACACGGAAACCCTGCGCGTGCGCACCCCCTCCGGTGGCCTGCACATCTGGTACCAGGAGGACGCCCCCCGCCGGTTCGCCTGCTCCACCGGCTCCTCCAACGGCCGGGCCCTGGCCTGGCAGGTCGACGTGCGCGCCCACGGCGGCTACATCGTCGCCCCCGGCACCGTGACCACCGCCGGTACCTACACCGCGCTCCCCGGGGCAAGGACCCCCGCGCCCCTGCCCCAGTGGCTCAGCGACGAACTGGTCCGCACCGGCCACCTCAAGGACCAGCCCAGCATCCAGCGCCCCGCCCAGCCGTCCGTCCCCGACCGTGGCCGCGCGGCCGTCGTCGCGGCGGGCGGCGGCAAGCGCGGGGCCGAGCGAGTCCTCGACACCGTCCTCCAGGACGTCACCGACTGTGCCACCACCCCAGAGGGGGCCGGTTTCACCGGCAAACTCAACCGTGCCGCCTACACGATGGGAGGCCTGGTCTCCGCCGGTCACCTGACCCACACCGCCGCCGAGCGGCTCCTGCTGGACGCGGCCCGCACGGCCCGCCCCAGCCAGGACAGGCAAAGCTCCGCCGTCATCCGCTCCGGCCTCGCCGCCGGCGCCCGACAGCCCCTGCACGTCGGGAAGGCACGCGGATGAACGACAGCACCCGCAAGAGGACGGTCTTCGATCCCGTGGCCACGGCCCAGCAGATCCTGGAGTACCCGCCGGTCCCCGGCCCAGCCTCCCCGCCCCCCTGGCACGGCACCCCCGTCCAGGAGAGCCTTCTCGACACCCCGTCCGCCGAACCCGCGCCGGCCCCCGAGCCTGTTCAGGAGACCAAGCAGGCCCCGGCCGGGCCGGAGGCGAGCGCGCACGGCCTCCTGCCCGACTCGCTGTCCGACCGGGGCAACGCCAAGCTCTTCGTCCACCTCTACGGAGGCGACTACCGCCACGTCCCCGGCCTCGGCTGGTACCGCTGGGCGGCGCATCGCTGGCAGCTCGACGAGGACGACACCGTCCTGTGGGCAGCCGGCGAGATGGCCGAGAGCATCGCCACCCACGACCCCCGCGGCGTCTACACCAACACCGATCTGCGTCGGCACCGCCGCCGGGCCCTCTCCACCTCGGGCATGAACGCCATGCTCGCCCAGGCCAAGTCCGCCCCGGGCATGGTCCTCAACGCCGCCCTGCTGGACGCCGACGCCTACGCCCTGTGCACCCCCGGCGGCGTGGTCGACCTGCGCACCGGCGCCATCGTCCCGCCCGACCCGAAGGTCCACCACCACTCCCGCTCCACCACCCTGGCCCCCGCCCGGATGCGGACCCCGCGCTGGGACCGCTTCCTCACCGACACCTTCGGCGACGACAAGGAAGGCCGGCAGACCCGGGACTTCCTCCACCTGCTGCTCGGCTACTCGATCAGCGGCGACGTCGGCGCCCAGGTCATGCCGTTCCTCTACGGCCAGGGCAAGAACGGCAAGAGCGTCCTGCTGGACGTCATGATCCAGCTCCTCGGCGACTACGCGGACGCCGCCCCGCCCGGCTTCCTGATGGCCAAGACCTTCGACGGACACCCCACCGACCTCGCCGAACTCCATGGCCGGCGCATCATCGTCTGCTCCGAGCTCAAGCCCGGCGACCGCTTCGACGAGGCCCGGGTCAAGCTCCTCACCGGCGGCGACAAGATCAAGGCCCGCCGGATGCGCCAGGACTTCTTCTCCTTCGAACCGACCCACAAGCTCTGGCTGCTCGGCAACCACCGCCCCGAGGTCGGCACCGGCGGCTTCGCCTTCTGGCGCCGCATGCGTCTGATCCCGTTCGAACGGGTCGTCCCCGAGGAACGTAAGATCGACAACCTGGCCCACGTCCTCGTCGCCGAGGAGGGCCCCGGCATCCTCGCCTGGCTCATCGACGGCGCCCGCCGCTACTTCGCCGGCGAGAAGGACCTCGCCGGCCCCCAGCGCGTCCAGGTCGCCACCACCGCCTACGCCGAGACCGAGGACCACGTCGGCCGCTTCCTCAAGGAGGCCTGCATCACAGGCGAGGGCATGCGCGCCGAACAGTCCCAGCTCTTCGGCGCGTACACCCGCTGGTGCGGATTCGAAGGCGCCAATCCCGTATCCGGTCGTGCGTTCGCTGCACGAGTTCGCGAGACACTGGGTATGACCTCCCCCAAGGAGATGGTCCTGTCCAACAGTCGCAAGTACTACCCGGGCATCGGCCTGATCACCGACGACACAGAGGAGCAGAACGCGTGAGCGCGCTGATCGACCCGGCCGAGCTCGCCCACGAAACCGATCTCGTCTGGCTTGAGGACACCACCGACCTCGACTACGTGCGCCAGTCCCTGGACCGTCTCACCACCCGTCGCGGCCGCCCCGCCTACCACCGCGACGGCCGCATGGTCGGCTACGCCATCCTCGGCCCCGACGCCAGGTCCTCCCGGGCCTCCGGTACCTTCCGCCGTCGCGTCTTCTGGCTCCTGCCGCACGACCGCGACCAGGACCCCGAGGGCCTTTACTCCACCGGCGCCCCCTCCGAGGCCGTCGACCCGCGCACCGTCGCCCCCAGCGTCAAGGGGTACAAGACCGAGCGCTCCGAGGGCGGCCCGGCCTCGCCGGCGATGCTCGAACTGGGGATAACGCTTCCGAAGGCGTGACCGTATCGGCGTGGGTGGCCAAGCCCCCCCCCCGGTTTTTTTAGACCGCCACGGGGGGTGGTCGGGCCGCGACCACCGGTTAGGGG
>NZ_JBHWIJ010000068.1:13479-30458 GCF_042732255.1 Kitasatospora sp. NPDC059803
CTTGGGGGGGGGGGGCCACCCCCCCCCTCGCCGTTTTGATCAGACGGCAGCTGCTGTTGCTCGTCCGGCTCCGACGGTTACGGCTCGGCGTCCGGGCGGCGCTTCTCCTCGAAGAGGGCCGACTGCCCCGCCAAGAGGCTGTCCAGGAACCGGCCGTGCTGCGGGAGCGTGCGGTCCTCGGGCTCCAGGGCCGGGGTGAGGGCCTGAGGAACCTCGGTCTGCCGGCCTTCGGCCCGCGGCTTTTCGGCCTGCGGCGTTTGGATGCGTAGGGTTTCGCTCTGGAGGACTCGGGCCCGGAGGACTTGGGTCTGTGGGACCTCGACCTGGCGGACCCGCCCGGCGCCCAGGACACCGAGCGCCTCGGCGAGACAGGTCATCGCCTGACCAGTCTCGGCCTCCCTCTCCCCCGGCCTCTCCCCCGTGCTGGTCTCGTCTTCCACCTGGGCGCGGTCGCGCGGCGACGTATGTGACTTCGCGGCTCTCGCTGCCTTCGCACCGCCCCGGCCGGCCATCGCCGCCCCCGTGCGCGACGCGGCGGACTCCTTCCGAAGCCGGTCGACCTCCGTCTCCAGTGCCGCCAGGCGCATCCGCAGGTCGTCGAGCTCGCTCATGCTCCCCCTCGTTCAGGACCGTCCCCGGCCTCCCACGACCGTTGACGTGCCGCTTCAGCCTAGCCGGGCGCCCCCGGGCCGCCGCCCCCGGCTACGGACTTGGCCACAGGTACGCCAGTTCGCTCGCCACCCACACGTTCGCATAAGGCGACGGCACGTAGTTCGGACGCTGCCGCAATGCTGTTACTCCGCCTCATGAGCATCGGGAGCGGCCACTGAAACCTCGCGGCCGTCGGCGCCTCATCGGGTTGCGGCTCCGGGCAGTTCGCAGAGGTCGAGCAACTCGTGGAGGCGGTCAGCGGCCAGATTCGGGTTGGCTGCGGCTCCTTCCGCGTGCTCCGGGTCGTTCAGCAGGGCCGAGACCAGGTCGAGGGGAAGGCGTGGATTGGCTGCCGCGGCTTGACGGACGCTGGGTTCGGGGTCGGCGAGCAGGTGGACGGGCGGCTGGGCCAGGCCGGCGTCGGAGGCGGCCAGAGCGCGGACGTCCGGGTCGTCGTGGTCGAGCAGGTGGTCCAGGCCGGTGCGGGGTAGACGGGGCAGCGTGAGCAGGTAGGGCCGCTGGCGCGGTGCGGCGATGAAGGCGTCGAGAACGAGTGCGGGCGGTGCCAGCGGGTGGTTGAAGGCCAACAGATGGCGCACGTCCGCGTCGGCGTCCTCGGCCAGACGGTGCACCAGCTCCGCCGACAGCAGGGGGCAGGTCGCGGCGACTCGGCGCAGCTGAGGATCCGCGGACGCGGCGCACGCCTCGTACCAGCTTGTCCCCGGCTCGACGAACATCTCGCCGACAGCACCGACGTTCTCGACGGCGTGGCCGAAGACCCGGTCGATGGCGGCGCGCTGCGGCCAGGTCCGCGGCAGTGGGTGCAGCTGGGCCCGGGCCCGTACGGCGCTGTCCGGGTCCTGGGCCAGTTCCGCCAGGAGTGGCGGGTCCAGGTCGGCTCTGGCGGCCACCTGCTTGCGCACGTCCGGATCGGGGTCGTGGGCGAGGCGGGCGACGATGTCGCCGGGCGTGTGGGGGTTGCGGGCAAGCGACCACAGGTCGCGCCGTTCGGCGAGGCACTGCTCGGCCACGGCGTGGGAGACGGCGTAGCTGATGAGCAGAAGATTCCGGGCGTGGCAGTCGCGTTCCGGCAGCTCCGCTTCCATCGCCGCCGGGTCCAGGATCCGGCGGTGGTCATGGGCGGCCTCCGCGACGGTGGGATCCGGGTCGGCCAGGAGCGCGTCGCGTTGGCCCGGAGTCAGCCACAGCCACAGGCCGGCGGCCTGGGCCCGAAGTACGGGGTTCGGGTGGTCGAGCACCCTGAGGTGGAACGATGCACGGATCTGCCCGGAGAACGCCAGCTCCTGCCGGATCTCGTCTGCGCTGAGCAACTGGTCCCGATGGTGTTCGTCGCGGGTGGTCAGCAGGATTTCCAGGACGTCGTCGGGCAACGGCTCGGCCCTGCTCAGGCGCGGGCGCGGACCTGCGGCAAGGCTCGCGCGGACGAAGGCATCGGGGTCGTCGACCAGCCGGCCGCGCTGTTCGGGAACGGCGTGCCGGTTACGCGCGAAGGCGCGGCGGACCGTCTGCTCGGGGTGTGCGAGCACCGCCTCGACGACCTCTGGGGGAAGGGCACGTTCCTGGCAGAGGGCCGTCCAGACCGCCCGCCCCTGCGGGGCCAGTAGACGCAGCAGAACCTCGGACGGCGCAGCCCGGTTGGCCGCGACGCCTCGCAGCCACGGTTCCGCGAGAAGAGAGGAGGACATCGGGACATCGTGGCAGCGAGTACGGCACCGCGTCGACGGGTTCGCTGAACCTGACGGCCCACCGATCCGAAGCTGCCGACTTTGATCGACCATTGCTGCCTCCTGAATTTTCCGCGGAAAATTCAGGAGGCAGTGAGCGAGTGGGGCCGACGTGTCATCTGGATCGGGCTGCCGCTCCCCCGCTGGCTCAGCTTTCCACCGCTGAATTTTCTGCGGAAAATTCTGCGCCTTCGGACTGGGCGCTGCGGAATCGGCGGCCCGCTGGCGGACCTTCGGTCGTGCTGCGGCTGCAGTGGATCAGGTCGACTGACACAGTCTGGGGCGGTCATTCTCGACGTCGCGGGCAAGGCGGGGGCTCGTGGTGATGAGCATCTGGCGGGCCGTCCGGAGTGAGTTACGGGAAGCCGATCAATCCCCCGGGTCGTCCCGGTGTCCTCTCTGAGGCTCCGAATTTTCTGCGGAAAATTCCGAGATGCGGTTCAGCAGTCCGGGCTGTCGAAGCGGCCGGTTTGGCGGAGGAAGAAACGGGATGTCTGTCTCGACCTGGACGGGCGTGGTTCAGGATGGATGGTCGTCATCGTGGCAGCGCCCGCCGGCGTTGGCTACCAGAACCAGTGCGGTGGGCGCTCCTGCCCTCGGTGCGGGCCTGCGGGCAATCGCTGCGCAGTGAGCTCGGAGCAGGCGATTTTCCGCAGAAAATTCTCCATGTCCAGGGCAGCAGCCGTGGGGCAGAAGCTTCTGCCGCTCCTTGCCCTGGCGGCGGATGATGGGCAGAGTAGCTGTGCGTCCTGGCGGCCATCGGTCTCATGGATTCGCACGCTCTCTGCCGTTGGCACAGCACGGCGGACACGCGCCATTGGAGTGGGGTCCGGACGGCGTGTGACGTCATCTCGGGGAACCTGTCAGTCCCCCGGGTCGTCCCGATGTTCTCTTTGAGACCCCCGAATTTTCTGCGGAAAATTTCGTGGTGTGGTTCAGCAGTCCGGCTCTCTGGTCCATGGCGGTCTGAAGGGAGCGGTACTCGGCTAGTTGGCGAACGACCCCGAGGGCGAGCCCGAGCAGGCCGTGTCGGTCCTTTCCGACGGAGCGTCCCGGTATCGGCTTGCGGTTGTGGTGGGGCTCAGCTGTGTGTGAGGGAACTGTCGAAGTTGCCGGTTCGGTGGCGAGGAAACGGGATGTGTGCTCCGACCTGGACAGGTACGGTTCAGGATGGATGGTCGTCATCCTGGCAGCGCCCGCCGTCGTGGCCTACCAGAGCCAGTGCGGTGGGCAATCGCTGCGCAGTGAGCTCGAAGCAGGCGATTTTCCGCAGAAAATTCTCCATGCTCAGGACAGCCGTGGGGCAGAAGCTTCTGCCGCTCCTTGCCCCGGCGGCGGATGATCAGCAGAGCAGCTGTGCGTCCTGGCGGCCATCGGTCTCATGGATTCGCACGCTCTCTGCCGTTGCACAGCACGGCGGACACGCGCCGTTGGAGTGGGGGCCGGACGGCGTGTGACGTCATCACGGGGAGTCGATCAATCCCCCAGGTCGTCCCAGTGTCCTTTCTGAGGCCCCGAATTTTCTGCGGAAAATTTCGCGACGCGGTTCTGCAGTCCGGCTTCCTGGTCCACCGCGATCCGAAGAGAGCGGCACTCGGCCGGCTGGCGAACGACCCCGAGGGCGATCCTGGGCAGACCTGTCGGTCCTTTCTGGTGGAGCCGTGCCATCGGCCCGCGGTCGTGATGGGCACTCAGCCACGTGTGGGGGAGTCGTTGAGGCGACTGATCCAGCCTGAAGTAGATGGCGCGTCTGTCTCGACCTGGACGGGTATGGCTCGGGATGGACGGCCGTCATTCTGCAGCGCCCGTCGGCGTCGTCTACCAGATGGCGCTTCTTCGCTTGGCGCAGGCAGGCAATCGTCGCGCCGCGAGCCTCGGAGGGCGCGTCGCGTCATCAGGGAGGATCCAGCAATTCCCCGGGCCACCCCAGCGCCCTACCTGAGGTCCGCCGAATTTTCTGCGGAAAATTTCGCAGCGCGGTCCACCGCAGTCCGAAGGGACTGGCACCCGGCTGGCTGGCGAACGATCCTGCGGGCTTGCTCGGCCGGACCGTGTGGGGCGGGCCTGCGAGTCGCATCATTGGCCTGCAGTTGTGACGGGGGCTCAGTCGTGTGTGGGGGAGCTGTTGAAGTGACTGATTCAGCATGGAGGAACGGCGCGTCTACCTCGGACTGGATGGGTGTGGCCCACGATGAATGTTCGTCATCGTGGCAGTGTCCATCGGCGTCGCCTACCAGAACCTGTGCGGTGGGTGCTCCTGCGCCCGGCGTGGGCAGGTGGGTAGTCGTCGCGCAGCGAGCTTTGGACGGCATGACTGTGTCCGGGGCCAGGGGGTCGCGGCTCGGTGATTTTCCGCAGAAAATTCGTCGGCGGTCGGGCAGGGGCAAGGCCGCTGTTGCTCTTCGCCTCGGTAGCGGATGACTGGGTACGCGTCCTGCCACGGCCCGCGTCGACAGGCTCTACGACTCCGGCGAACCGGCCTACCTGTGCAGGCGCGGCATCCGGCGCACCATCCTGGAGAAGACCTACCAGATCCGTAGCCGAAAGAAGCTCGGCGGCGGCGACGGGGTACGACGAGTTGGCTGTCCGCTACGAGGCAACCGCGTTGATCGCCGCCATATCCGAGTAGCTGCGAAACGCCCCCCGCTGCGATCATGTGGCGGTGAACGATGGACTGCCCGACGGCTGGACGATCGAGCGAGTGCGCTCCGCATCAGAGGATCCTGAAGCCGCCCTGCTCACCCTCGAACGACTGGTCGTGGTCGAGGAGCACGGCCGCGCGGACTATGTCTCACTCCGACCCGACGTCATCCTGTCCCTCCACGGCCTGTGCCTCGTGCGAGCGGACGACGACTGGTACATGGGCGAGCTCGACTCCGACGGCTCAGTCATCTGCTGGGCCGCCTACGGTCCCGACTTGGGCGAAGTCATCCAGGGGTTGTGACGTATCAGGCGATCGGCTTGATCGCTTTCACAGCGTGCCTCAGTGGGGGAGAGGAACCACCCCCACGTGCCGTGATAGGCGCTCCCCCGTAGGAGACCGCAGGGGAGTCGAAGCCGTCGGCAATTCTTGTGCCGCGAGGGCGGGGGCCGCTTGCTGGGAACCGGCACACAGCGCTCGCGCCAATCGGAGCCCGATCTGTCCAGCAGTCAGCCGACGGATTTTCCGCAGAAAATTCGAGGGCTTCGATGGGGGAGCAGCATCAGCATCCGGACCAGCCGACTGGAAAGCGCACGCTCACGTGCTGCACAGCCACGGCTCGGACCCGGGTTCGGGTTCGGGTTCCGGCTCATCAAGGGGCTTCCGTGCCGCCGATCCATGCCGTCCGGGCTGGCTCTTCCGAGCTTCTCCGTGAAGGCCGGCCATAGTTCTCGACGGACATCCATCGTGCCCACGGCAATGGCAACGAAAGAGGCTGGCAACGGACGATGCCGGGGACGGCCGATCCATGGGCCTTCGTCGAGGGACTCTGAATTTTCCGCGGAAAATCCGATGCGCCATCGGCCAAAGCGATGCTCTGGACATCCACGGCGGCGTCGAGTTCGCCATCTCTACGTCCGCCGTTTGACCTGCTCTACGGTGCCTCTGCCTTCACGATCGAACCAGCAGCTCGTATCCGACCGGACCGATGGCCCCGGAAGTGCTCACCGGGACAGGACCGCCACCTCCCGATCTCGACCGTACGGCTCATACCTCGGAGAGAACCCGGCCAGTGGGGCAGCGGGCCACAGCTGATGCCGGTCGTCGAACGCATTGGGGTCAAGGGCCCCGGCATGGTCATCCGCGCACACCCCCGACTGCCGCGGCAACTGTCGCTACCTGTGAAGGCGCCAGATTCAAGCACACCATTCCGGAGAAGCAGGATCAGCGGGCCAACCGTCGGCGACGAGGCAGCTGAGGAGATTGGCCGGGCTTCGACAAGGAGATGTGCAAGCGCCGGAACGAGGTCGAGCGCACGGTCGAAATCGGCTCGGTGTCCTAGATCCGCCTGTGGCCCAGGTCGAGGGTCGGTTCGATTTCAGGACGTGGGCCCGTTCGGTCAGGCCCGTCTCGATGTCGTCCCAACCCGGGCAGTGCAGCCACAGGGCTCTGCGTTGCCTTCCGCATCAGTGCCGGCTCGCCCGGCCGTGGCAGAGGTACGAGCCGGTACGCCAGACTCCGTATCTGCACCGGCAGGCAGCCCCGTCAGCTGGGTGCGGGCACAGCACCTTCAGCATGGCGAGGATCGCATCCGCGTCGGCGAAGGCCAGCTCCCCGGCGAAGTAGTGCTCGTCATCGCCGTAGCCACTGAAGCGGACGCCTCGTGACGGGCTTTCCAACGGCGGCGGCAGCCGTGGCCAGCCTGGCGATGGCGCCGACGGCCGGTATCTCGGTGCTGCCACGAACCCTGGCCTACCGTGAGGCGGAGGACCGGAGGGGAAGGGCAGAGGGTGAAGGTCCAACTTGCCAAGCTGCCGCAGCGGGCTGCGGTACGCCTGAGGTCGAGCTGGCCGGCCAGGAGGTGGCGGAGCCGGGGGCAGGCTTCCGGCGGAAGGAGAAGCGAGCGCGATGTTCGGCACCCGTCCGGCGTGGGTGTGAGAGCGAGTGGCCTCTTCGAGGCCTCGGGAGCCGACTCCTCAGCGGTCAGAGGCGATTTTCATGCCGTAGGCCACTTCACGTTCAAGGGCCTGAACACAAAAGACATCAGAAGACCCCTAATAAACAAATCCCGATACAGCGCTGTTCTCGGACGACGTGGTGCTGGGCATGTCGACCCGTAGCCTTCCGGTAGCGCCCGAGCCCTTCGATATTTAGTTCGCACACACAAGAGAGGAGGCGGTCGTCCGGATGAGTGGTGCGGACGCGGTGGCCGAGGTGAGCCACGTCGACGGTCGAGACTTCGCGACGTGTCAGGTGATCGACCCGACGAGTCCGGATGTGGGGGAGAGGGCGGGACGCGGCCTGGGGGAGTGGCGGAGCGTCGTCCACCAGAGCCGGGCGCCTCGCGCGGACAGGAGCCCGGTGCGCGGGGATGACTCCCGCTGTCGAGGTGTCACGGGACTCTGTGAGTCGGTGACCGAGTCCTGGAAGCTCATTGACGCCTGGCTGGCGAAGAATGCACCGGCCAGCCTGGCCGAGCTTCGCCCGCCCGCATCGCCCGAAGCCGTCGGGCGCACCGAGGAGCGGCACGAGCTCGGGATCCCCGCTGATCTGCGCGCGTCGCTGCTATGCCATGACGGAGACGACGCCTACATCGCTGTCCTTCCGTGCGGCCCCTGTACTCCACGGAGGGGATCGTCGAGATCCGCACCATGCGGATGAGGATCTGGGGCACCGATGATCCGGACCAGCGGGACGACCCGTGGTGGGGAGCGCCGTGGGTCCCGTTCGCCGGCCGCGACGGCGACGAGCACTTCATCGACGTCGGGCCCGGCCTGTGGCACAACCACCTCGGAAGGGCCGCCCACGACGACTCCGCCCACTTCACCGGCTGGCCGAGCCTTGCCACCTGGCTCCATGCCGTCACCCAGGCGATGCTGCACCACGACGACCGCGACCACGTCGAACCAGTCAGGTCGCCAATTCGCTTTTGTGTCAGGGTAGTTGAACGATAGATCTCGCCGAATGAACGGAACTCGGTTGAACGACAAGCCCTTTGTGAGAGTCCCGCTCGGGCGTCGGGAACCCAACAACTGAACTGGGTGGGCCGGTCTTCGGTGTTGCCCACTACCTGGTTGAAGAGCCCGCGATGCGGTGTGTCATCACATCCCGCACGAGGCCCGCCGTGAAAGCCAGTTGCAGGTGTCTGGTCATCGGACGCGACATGACCGTGGCGAGTGCGGTGCCGGACACCGGCCGAACTCCGCTGCCTACACGAGAAGTTCGGAGCCTGTCGGCTGGAAGTCGCCTACGAATGGCTCCCGATAGCGGAGGCCTTCGCGAAGCCGTCCACGGTGCCCGGAGGGCAGTGCCGTCAGTGGCGCCGCAGGTGACGTGAGTGGGTCGCTGCCCGGCCGGTCACACCTGGTGCCGTCGGGGCAGTTCGGCGTGCCTGACCGGGGCGGAGGCCAGGGCGAGGGCCGCGCCCAGGCCGGCGACGGCGCCACAGCCGAGGAACACCGGTGCGGCGCCCCAGGTGCCGATGGCGGCGCCGACCAGCGGGTAACACAGGGGCGCGAGACCGACCATGGTGAGCATGACGACGGAGGTGACCCGGCCGAGATAGGCGGGGTCCGCGGCGGCCTGGATGAGGGCGTTGTCCAGGGCGCCGGAGACGCCCAGGCTCAAGCCGACAACTGCGGCCAGCACCGCGGCGGTCCACAAGGTCGGGACCAGTGCCATGGCGGCCGCTCCCGTGCAGCCCACGAGCAGTGTCGCGGCCAACACGAGGCCCGCGCGCGGCAGCCACCCGACGACGGCGAGCAGCGCGGCGCTGACCGCCGCTCCGGCGCCGAAGGAACCGACGATCCACCCGTAGCCGGAAGGCCCCCAGCCGCGTTCGGCGTTGAGCAGCACCATGCCGACGTTGAGGGTGCCGGTGAGGCCGAGTTCGCAGACGGCTCCGGCGGCGACGAGCGGGCCGATGAGGCGGTGGCGGCGGATGTAGCGCAGCCCGTCGAGGAGATCGGTGCGCGCGCTGCCGGGTTGCGGAGCGTCCTCGCCGCGTGTTCCGAGGGGACGTATTCGTACCGTCAGCAGAAGCGGCAGGGAGAGGGCGAAGAGCAGGCCAGCGGTGGCGAAGGCGGCGGCCGCACCGCCGAGGCCCATGGCGAGGCCGCCGATCGGCGGGCCCGCGATCTGGCCGAGGCGCATCGACAGGGACCGCAGACCGGTGACGCGGGCAAGCTGGTCGGGGCCGGTGATCCGCGGCGGGAGGGCCCCGACGGCGGGGATGAACAGCGCGTCCACGGCGCCGAAGACGAGCGCCACCGCGACCAGGACCCACAGGACCGGCGCGGTCAGCGCGATGCCGGCGGCCACCGCGAGGATGAGCAGGCAGCGCAGGGCGTCGCTGCCGAGGATCACCCGACGGGGGTCGGTCCGGTCGGCCAGCACGCCCCCGCCGAGCATGAGCAGCGCCCGCGGGAGCGCCCCGGCGGCCATGACGAGGCCCACCTCGGTCGGGCCGCCTGCCTTCTGGGCGGACCAGCCGAGGGCGACGAAGTACACGCTGTCGCCGACGAGCGAGGCGGTGTACGCGGCGAGCCAGCGCAGCACGTTGCCGTCACGGAAGGCCGGGATGCCGACGCGTTCGGGCGGGGCCGTTTCGGGCGGGGCCGTTTCGGGTGGTGCTGTCTCCGCGGTGGCCATGATGGGCTCCAGCAGGTCGGGACACATCCGTGTCAGGTGCGGGACGGGAAGAGGCGGAAGGGGCACAGAGGAGGAGGCGTCAGGGGCGAAAGGGGAAGCCGTAGAGGTGCACGGACACGTGCTCGCGGTCCTCGGTGTCGCCGGCTGCCTTGGCGGCCTTGCCGCGCTCCCGCCAGCGTCGCCCCAGCGCCACGAGTTCGCCGTTAAGCTCGGCGAGTTCGGCCGGCGTCAGGTCGAGCATCCACTCGGAGCTGAACGCAGAGTCCGTCCACACCTTGCCCCAGGCGGCGCCCTGGTCCAGGTAGGCGCGGTACTGGGAGGCCCGGGTCTCGACGATGCCGC
Source organism: Kitasatospora sp. NPDC059803 (assembly GCF_042732255.1). NCBI lineage: Bacteria > Bacillati > Actinomycetota > Actinomycetes > Kitasatosporales > Streptomycetaceae > Kitasatospora > Kitasatospora sp. NPDC059803. Next base: position 23,509 of record NZ_JBHWIJ010000068.1, read on the forward strand.
GGGTGACCGCGCCGACTGCGGCGGCTCCCTCGGGCGTGCCCGCGAAGTTCGAGTCCTGAAAACCCCAGCCCTCCTCGGAAGCCACCTGCCACCACCGTTCGCGGCCGTCCGCACTGCGGCCGCTCGCCGCGGTCACGAAACCGTGTTCGGCCAGCTTGCGCAGGTGGTAGCTGACCAGCGACGGGGCCGCGTCGACCTGTTCGGCGAGCTGGGAGGCGGTCGCGGTGCCTGCGGCGTACAGCAGCCGGTAGAGCTGCATCCGTAGCGGGTTCGTGAACGCCTTCAAGCGGGACAGGTCGGTGATCTGGTCGGGCTCGCGCTCGGGTTGCATGTCCCGACCGTAGGTCTGAAGGGAAAATTGCGCAATAAAGTTTTCAGATCTTCGGAGGAGCGATTTCCCAGAGGGGTGATGCCGCCACCGCGTGGCCCGCTTCGGCGGTCGCCAGCCGACCACCCCGTCGGCGCGCGCAGTTCGGCGATCTCACAGTGGAAGCGCCGCGCGACCTGGACTCGGCCGCTCTCGATCCGGCCGGCGCCGACGGCGGGGCGGGGGTGGGTGCCGGGCAACGGCCTGGTCCAGATCGTGCTGCTGGCATCGGCGGTGACGTCCGGGCGTTGGTGCCTGACGCTGTCGGAGATCTCGGAAATCAAGTGTCGGGGCATGATCCGATCGGCCTGATGACAGAGCGTCTCCCCCAGCGCGGGATCTGTCCGTCCGGCGGGACCTCCGGGTGGGATCGCCGAGCCTGTCGCTCAGGGGCAGTTAGCCCCAGCATCTGTCACGAATACTCAGGAAACGGCTCGGAACTGCTGAAAGCGCCGCAGCCGGGATGGCCGGTGATCATACTGGATTGCATGGATGCATAAGACACGCCCGTGCCCCGCCGTGAGATCTACGACGCCAGGAACAAAGAGAGCCTCCCGGGCGCCCTGGTGCGCTCCGAGGGCGAGGCTGCGAGCAAGGACGAACTGGTCAACAGCGTCTACGACGCGCTCGGCACCACCTTCGACTTCTTCCTCACCGCGTACGGCAGGAACTCCCTCGACGGCGAGGGCGGCCCACTTCGGGCGACCGTCCACTACGGTGACAAGTTCGCCAACGTGTTCTGGAAGGGCGGGCGACTGGTTCTCGGCGACGGCGACGGCGAGTTCGTCCAGCTGCGTCCACGCGACCTCCTCGACGTCGTCGCGGCCAGCGTGAGCGGGCAGATCCTGAACCCGCAGCTCATGTACTTCGGTCAGTCGGGGGCGCTCTCCGAGTCCATCAGCGACGTCTTCGCCTCCCTCGTCAAGCAGTACTCGCTCGGCCAGAGCGCCGACCGGGCCGACTGGCTCCTCGGCGCCGGAATGCTCTCCCCTGGTCTCAAGGCCAAGGCGCTGCGCTCGCTGGCCGCACCCGGCACCGCCTACGACGATCCCCGGCTGGGCAAGGACCCCCAGCAGGCCCACATGGGCGGCTACATCGAGACCCAGCAGGACAACGGCGGGGTGCACCTCAACTCGGGTATCCCCAACCGCGCTTTCCACCTCGCCGCCACCGCCATCGGCGGCAACGCCTGGGAGAAGGCCGGCCGGATCTGGTACGACGCCGCGACCGGCGGCAAGCTCGCCGCCGACGCCACGTTCGCCGACTTCGCCAAACTGACCGCGACCATCGCCGAGGACCTCTACGGCACTGGGACCGAACTGGACGCCGTCAACAACGTCTGGAAGTCGGTCGGCGTCCTCTGACCCCTTCCTCACCAACAGGTTGTCCGGCGGGCCCACAGGACAGGGCTCCGCCGGAAGAACGCGCCGAGCCGTTCGGCGTCCTCCGCCGCGTCGCTGGGTTTCCCTCGGCCGGGGTCACCCCGGTGGCTTCGAGAACGATCAAGTCAGCCCCCGGGGTGGGTGGCGGCGCGCCAGGACCATGGCCGTTGGACGCCCTGCCGGTTGAGGAAGTCCTGCAAGGCTGTCGGCTGCAGCACGGGCACAGGTGCCGGCGCGGTTGGGGGAGGGGCCGGGGACGGACCGGTCAGGCCAGCCAGCGCAGCACGGTCCAGGGGCCGGCGGGCAACGGGGAGAAGACGAGCGTGGGTACCAGGAGCAGTCCGGCACTCACCCACCAGTAACGCCGGCCCCGTAGGCCGGTCAGGCTGCGGAGCCCGAGGTTGACCAGCCACCACAGCAGGCCGAAGACCGTCCAGACGACGACGCCGGCCACCACCCACACCATCGGGCCGTCGTTCTCGGTGGGTTCGCGCTGCCCGAGCCCGAGCCAGACCAGCGGGTAGTTGAGGAAGAACACCAGCGTGAACATCAGCGGGACCATGGCGGCCAACCCCAGCGCGACGTTGACCAGCACCGGGGCCGCCCACGCCGCCCGCCTCGGCCGGGCCTCAGGCGCTGCGCAGGGGTGCATGGTGCTTCTCCAATGCCCGGTAGAGCTCGGTCAGTTCGACGCCGTGTTTGCCCTGCGGCAGGGCCCGTGACCGGGCCGTCGTAGCGTCGGGAAGTCGATGGTGGGGGTGTTGTATTCGTCCCGCACGCTGGTCAGCCGCGGGCAACGTCCTCGGACGCTGCCCGGGCGAGGGTGTCGGCCACCGTCGTGCAGGCGAGCCGGGCCACGGAGCGCAGTTCGGCGTCGGGGGTGCCTGCCCGGCTCAGTACGGCCAGCGACTGGGTGACGGCGACGACGAATACGGCGAGTTCGTCGAGCGTCCGGGGGGCGGCCGAGGAGTCCGCCAGTGCCGTGCGCACCCGTTGGCGCTGCGCGTCGAGCAGACGGCGCACCTGCGCGTTGTTCTCCTCCTTCAGCGTCGGCGACTGTGCGGCGGACTGGGCGATGAGGCACCCGGCGGGGACCGACGGGTCGGCGATGCGGTCCAGGACGACGCCGAAGAACGCCTCGACCGCGCGCACCGGATCACCGGGGTGCGCCGCGAGCGCCTGCTCGTACTGCGTGCCGTAGATGGACGCGTAGCGGTCGAGGCACTGGCCGAAGAGGGCGTCCTTGTTGCCGAAGGCGCCGTAGAGGGAGCCGCGGCCCAGGCCGGTGGCCGAACCGAGGGCATCGAGTGAGGCGTCGGCGTACCCGCGCTGCCAGAACACCTGCATGGCCTGGTCCAGTGCCGCGCTGATATCGAACTGCTTCCGGCCGGACACGGCGTGCACCTCTCCTGCTTCTCTGCTGTCCCACGTCTCTGTGGCGAGCCTACCTGCATCTTGGACCGATCGGTCAGTTCATCTTTGACTGATCAGTCCAAGATGGCTAGCGTGCAGGCAGGCGGTTCCCGGACCCGAAGGCCTGCCGGCGGCCGGCCGCCAGCCGGACCGGGCGGTTCCCGCCGTCTCGGCGAACCCGTCAACCCTGTGCCTCCGAAGGATGATCATGAGTCTGTCGCCGACCCGCCCGCCCACGCCCGAAGGCCGCGGTTCCGTCTCCCGGGTGCCGAACCTCCCGGCCGGCTTCACCGACACCTTCACCAGCCGCTACGTCGACACCGGCGAACTGCGCCTGCACGCCGTCACCGGCGGCGAAGGGCCTGCGCTGCTGCTGGTCGCCGGCTGGCCGCAGACGTGGTACGCCTGGCGCCTCCTGATGCCGGCGCTGGCACAGGACTTCCAGGTCGTCGCGGTCGACCCGCGCGGCGTCGGGCTGTCCGACAAACCCCCGGGCGGGTACGACACCGGCACGCTCGCCCGCGACCTGGTGGCGCTGATGGACGCGCTCGGGCACCGGCGGTTCGCCCTGGCCGGCCACGACGTCGGGATGTGGACCGGTTACGCCCTGGCTGCCGACCACCCCGACCGGCTCGACCGCCTGGCCGTCGCCGAGGCCGCGATCCCGGGGTTGTCCCCCGCACCGCCCCTCCTCGGCAGCCGGGAAGTCAACGACCGCCTCTGGCACTTCGCCTTCAACCGCCTCGCCGACGTCAACGAAAAGTTGGTCAGCGGGCGCGAACACCTCTACTTCGGCCACCAGTTCGCCACGAAGTCCGCGAAGGCACTGCCCGACCACGCCGTCCAGCACTACGTCGACACCCTCGCCGCCGACCCGGAAGCCCTGCGGGCCAGCTTCGAGTTCTACCGCGCACTCGACACGACCATCGCTCAGAACCAGGAGCGCCGGACTCGACGGCTGGCCCTGCCCGTTCTGGCGATCGGAGGAGCGGAGAACCTGGGCGCCTCCGTCAGCGAGACGATGGAGCTCGCCGCCGACGACGTGCAGGGCCTCGTCCTCCCCGACTGCGGCCACTACCCGGCCGAGGAGGCCCCACAGGCGATGCTGGCCGCCCTGACCGCGTTCCTGGCCCCGTACCGGGACGGGGAGACCGCAGAGGACGCCCCCACGGCCCGCGTCGGCCCCACCACCCCGGCCTGTGACTGACCCCCGTGCTGGAGGGGGAGGGGCTTCTTTCTGGCCTGCGCGGAGCAGTGATGCCTTTACCGTTTCTTGATCAGGGCTCACGCTGCCGGATATAGCGAACTGCGGTGATCTGTTGAACTGTCAGGAAACGGCAGGGAGGTGTTCCATGCGCCAGGGCTGCGTGGGGGCGCACGGCTGTTCGGGGCGGCCGGTGAAGGCGAATGCGTCCCGGTGGCGGTGCCGTCCCTATGCCGCTGCCCGTGCGTCATGCTCTCTCGCGATGGCGGGATTCGGGGCCGGGTCGTCGGGGATATTCGGCGGGTCCTCGGAAATCAGGGGCTCAGAGAAACGGACATTGTGCTTCATGACACGCGGGTCGTGTCGGCATCAGGCCTGATCATCTGGAATGCTGTTCCAGTCCGCCGTCACCGGCTTTGATCGGCGGGCATCCGCAGTACCGGGCAAGCGGCCCGGGAAGCCCACGGAGAGAACGGAACATCATGAAGCCATCTGTACTTGTCGTGTCCACTGACCCTCAGGGATCGGCCGTCGTCTGGGCGGAGCGGGTGGGGGACAACCTGCCCTTCGATTTCATGGCGGCGCACGACCAGGCCGATCAGCTGCTCCACCTCAAGAACACCGGTGCCAAGGTCCACGTCATCGCCAACCAGAAGGGCGGCGTCGGCAAGACCACGACCACGGTGAACCTCGCGGCGTGCACCTTCGACGTCCTCGGCGAGAAGGACGAGTACGAGCACATCTTCATCGACACGCCGGGCACCCTGGCCGATGAGGAGATCCTGCGCAGTGCTCTGGAGATAGCGGATGACGTCCTGGTCCCGATGATCACCGAGCCGTTGTGCTTCGACCCGACGGCGCGGACGATCCAGAAGGTCATCGAGCCGATGGACATCCCCTTCCGGGTCGTCATCAACAACTGGGACCCCCGGGACGGCCGCGCCGACCTGGAGGACACCGAGGCGTACATCGCCGCGAAGGGGTGGCCGCGGGCCAAGACGGTCCTGCGGCGTTACAAGATCCACTCCCGGGCGGTGGCCGAGGGAACGGTCGTCACCCAGTACAAGGAGAGCGGCACCGCCTACCGGGCCCGCGAGGACTTCTTCCGGCTGTCCCTCGAGCTCGGATACGGGGGTCGCTGATGGCCGGCCGTCGTGTTTCCTTCGCCTCGATGGCGGCCGACCCGGTCGTCGACGCCCCCGGGGTGGTCAGCAACCAGGAGACTCCGGCCCGGTGGGTCCCCACGGGGCCGGACTCTCCGGCCCGGTGGGTTCCCACCGCCAACTGCCTCCCCAACCCGCGCAACCCGCGCGACGACCTGGGTGACCTGTCGGACCTGGCAAGCATCAAGGACCGCCAGCTGCAGAGCTGCCTCGCCGTCACCCCGGACGCGTACCTCCGGCTCTGGCCGGAGGACGAGGGCCTGCTCGCTGCGGGCCCGCAGGACGTGGTCATCGTCAACGGCAACCGGCGCCGGGCCGCTGCCGCGCTGTACGGGCGCGAGCAGCTGCTCGTCGTCGTCGACGACTCGGTGGCGGACTCCAAGGCGACCCTGCTGCGTGCGGCGCTCGACGAGAACATGGCGCGCAAGGACTTCGACCCGATCGAGGAGGCCAACGCGGTCCTGCTCATCGTGGCGCAGTACGCCACCGCCAAGGAGGCCGCCGAGGCGGAGGGCTGGTCCCAGAGCTGGATCTCGCACCGCAAGAACCTGCTCAAGCTCCACCCCGAGCTGCAGCGGCAGGTGCGGGCCAAGGCGCGGGGCGAGGAGGGCGTCTCCATCAACGTCGCCCGCCGTCTGGGATCGGTCAAGGGCATCGAGGCGATGTCCCTGGCCGAGCAGACGGAGCAGCTGGAGCAGCTGCTCCAGGCCGACGCCGACGCCGTCGCGGCCAAGCGGGCGGCGAAGCTGGGAGCCCGGGCGGCGGCGGCTCAGGCCTCCGCCGACGGGGCGACTCCTCAGCCCGCGCCGCAGCGACCCGTCGCATCCGCGAGTGGGCCTGCGGAGAGCGCGACCGCGACCGCGGCTGTGAGCGCGGCTGCGTCCACGGCCACCGTCACGCCGTCGCCGGTGGATCCGTCGCCGGCGGATCCGTCGCCGGCGGAACCGTCGGCCTCGGCTACCCGGTCGAAGCCCGCCAGTTCCGGCGCGGGTGAGAGCTCTGCTTCGGCTCCGAGCACCGAGTCTGCTTCGAGCACGGAGTCCGCTCCGAGCGCCGAGCGATTTTCCGCGGAAAATTCCGAGCCTCTCCCGATGCCGGAACAGCGAGCCGAGGCCTCCCCGGCCGAGCAGTCGTCGGCCACGCCGTCCGCGGAACTCGGCGATGTCGACTGGCACGACGTCGAGGAACTCGCCGACGCCATCTGCCGCACCCTCTCGGCCGACGAGGCCTACCGCCTCGCCGACGCCCTGGGCAACCCTCTGCGGACGACCAACAGCTGAAGCGTCCTCCGGGGGGGGCCCCCCCCGGGGGCGGCGCCCCCGGGGGGATCCCCCCCGCCCCCCCGCGGGGGCGGGGCCCCTCCCCCCGGACCCCGTAAACCCGGCCCCGCCCCCTTCGTGCTGTCAGGTCCGGCCGGGCTC
>NZ_JBHWIJ010000068.1:30468-32131 GCF_042732255.1 Kitasatospora sp. NPDC059803
GCCACCCCCCCTGAGCCCCCCCAACCCCCCCCCGCCCCACGCCCCCCCCCCCGCCCGTCCCCACCGGCGGGGCACCGGATCGGCTTCCCTCGCCGGTGCCTGCGGGAGGGAAGCGTGGACTTCTTCGGCCGTCCGAACGGTGCCGCTCACAGTCCGGCTTCGTACGTCCCGGGCGGCACGGGCGTCCTGTCGTACGGGAGATAGCACCTCATGCGGTACGACAGCAGGTGCTGTACGAGGTCGCTCGCCAGGAACGGCTCTTCCCACTCCCACTGGGCACCGCCGCGGCAGGCGGTGCAAGAGGCGTCCCGGTGGCTGCGGCACACCGCGCGGCGGGCGACGTGCTGGGTGCGCATCTGGAGTCGCCCGGACAGCCAGATCTCCGTATGGGCTCTCGCCTTCTGCGGCTTGCAGCGCAGCAGAACGCAGACCTCTTCGACGCTGAGCACCCGCAGGGCAACGCCCAGGCGGGCGTGCTGGCTGACCTGTGAGGTCGCCAGGCCGGGCAGGAGTTGCTCGGTCAGGCTCGGCTCAAGCCTCTTGATGAGCTGGTAGCTCGCTCTCTTGCTGTCCTCCCCTGCGGGGAGATCGTGGATCAGCCAGATGAGCGGGCTGTGCACCCTGGTCGCCTTCCGGTTCGCCCGCAGGAGGCGCGCGGCGTCCTTGAAGTCCTGGCAGGACTTCTCATCCTCAAGGCGCTCCAGGAGGTTGCGACGTGCCTCGGCGTACTTTCCGAACGGCCGGTGTCCGTAGTCGACGACCTTGATCTTCGTCTCGGGAGCCGTCACCTGATTTCTCCCAGGAGGCTCCGGCCTTCAGGCCGGGGAGGAATGGGTCCTCGGCCCGGAGCCGTGAAGCGGCGGAGTTCTCTGCGTATCTGTTCTGACCTGTGCTTTCTGCTGTTGTCGGTGGGGGCTGTTAGGTTGCGGCTCATGACGACGACGACGGTGACGGTCGGTGAGGCCGGGTACGCCCGGTACACCTACCGGCTCCGCGTGTCGGCCACCGCCCTCGCACTGCTCGAAGCGGAGTGGGGGAAGTGCCGCTGGGTGTGGAACGAATCCGTGGCGATGTCCCGCAAGGTCCACAAGCACAACAAGGCGACCGCCGCGGAGAAGACCACGTGCGGCCCCGCACAGCTCGACAAGATGCTGACCGGGGCCCGGCAGTCGATGAGCTGGCTGCGCGAGGGCGCGTCCGTTCCGCAGCAGCAGACCATCCGCGACTTCGCCAGGTCCCGCGCCAAGGCGCTCAAGGACGTCAAGGCGAAGCTGCCGGTCAAGCAGCGCGCCGGGATGCCCCGGCACAAGAGACTCAAGGACTCCCGGCCGTCGCTGAACTACACGCAGCGCGGGTTCCGGCTCAAGGAGGGCCGGCTGCACCTCGCGGGCGGCATCGTGCTGACGGTGGTGTGGTCGCGTGACCTGCCGTGTGTCCCGTCGAGTGTGCGCGTGTACCAGGACGCGGTCGGGCACTGGTACGCCTCGTTCGTCGTGGCCGCCGAGGTCCGGCCGCTGCCGCAGACCGGTGCGGTCATCGGGATCGACTGGGGCGTGAGGGAGACCGCCACCACCACGTCCGACGCGCATGACCTCCCGCACGCGGAGCACGGCAGGACGGCCGCCCAGCGTCTGGCGAAGTACCAGCGGCAGATGGCGCGCCG
>NZ_JBHWIJ010000069.1:0-22543 GCF_042732255.1 Kitasatospora sp. NPDC059803
CACCCGCGCCCGGGCCGGGTGGACGGCCGACGGGGAGATGGTGTTCCTCGGCCGGCTCGACCGGCAGGTGAAGATCCGCGGCTTCCGGATCGAACCGGGGGAGATCGAGGCCGCCCTGCGGGCGCACCCCGCCGTCGACCAGGCCGTCGTCGTGGTCCGGGAGGACGAACCGGGCCGCGAACGCCTGGTCGGCTACGCCACGCCCGCCGACCACGAGCACGCCCCGGATCCGGCGGAGCTGCGCGCGGCACTGGCCGCCGCCCTGCCGGCCCACCTGGTGCCGTCCGCCGTCGTCGTCCTGGCCGCGCTGCCGCTCACCCCGCAGCACAATATCGACCAGCAGGCGCTGCCCGCGCCCGGCCGCCCCGGGGCGGCCGGATCCGTCGCCCCGAGCACCGAGCGCGAACGCGCCCTGGCCGCCATCTGGGCCGAGGTCCTCGGCGTCGACGCGGTGGGCGCGACGGACGACTTCTTCGACCTGGGCGGCGACTCGATCCTCGCCGCCCGGACCTTGGCCCGGGTCGCCGAGCGGCTGGGCGTCCGGCTCACACTCCGGGACGTCTTCACCGCGCGGACGGTCGCCGCCCTGGCCCCGCTGGTGGACGAGCGGCACACCGCCGCGCCGCCGGAGCCGATCCCGCCCGCCCCGCGCGAGGAGCCGCTGCCGCTGTCCAGCGCCCAGCGCCGCCTGTGGTTCCTCGACGACCTCACCGTCGGGGGGACGGAGTACAACACCGGCGTCGCCCTGCGGCTGCACGGAACGACGGACCCGGAGGCCCTGCGCCGGGCCCTCGGCCGGCTCGCCGCCCGTCACGACTCGCTGCGCACCACCTTCGCCACCGTCGACGGGCAGCTCGTGCAGCGCGTCGCGGCGGCGGGCACCCTGCCGCTGCGCACCGCGGACGTCGGCGACCGGCCTGCCGGGGAGCGCGCCGAGGCGGCCGAACGGCTGCTGACCGAGGAGCTGAACCGGCCCTACGACCTGACGGACGGCCCGCTCGCCCGGGCACTGCTGGTCCGCCTCGCCGCCGACGAGCACCTGCTGCTGCTGGCGCAGCACCACATCATCACCGACGGCTGGTCGGTGGGCGTCCTCACCCGCGAACTGGCCGCGCTCTACCGGGCGGAGGTCTCCGGCGAACCGGACGCGCTCGCCGCCCCCGCCCTCCAGTACCCCGACTTCGCGCGCTGGGAGCAGCGCCGGCGGACCGAGGGCGCCGGGGCGGAGGACGCGCCGGACCTCGCCTACTGGAAGCGGAACCTGGCGGAGCTGCAACCCCTGCAACTGCCCACCGACCGGCCCCGGCCCGCCCAGCGCACGACGAACGGCGCGGCGCACCGCCACCGCCTCCCGGCCGAACTGGTGGCCCGGCTGCGGCACCTCGCCGCGGGCCGCGGCACGACGCTGTTCACCCTGTTCGCGGGGGCGTCCGCGCTGCTGTTCTCGCGCTACTCCGGCCAGCGGGACGTGGCGTTCGGCACCGTCACCACCGGGCGCGACCGGCGGGAGCTGGAGGAGGTGACCGGCTTCTTCGTCAACACCGTGGTGCTGCGCGGCGACGTGGACGAGCGGGCCACCGTCGACCGGTTCGTGGAGAGCGTGCGCACCACCCTGCTGGACGCCTTCGCCCACGCGGCGGTGCCCTTCGACCGGGTGGTCGAGGAACTGGCCCCGCCCCGGGACCCGAGCCGCACCCCGCTGGTCCAGGTCATGGTCGTCCAGCAGAGCCCCACCACCCCGCCGCCCGCCGGAGGCCTGCGCTTCGAGGACCACCCGCTGCCCCGCCCGGCCGCCCGGTTCGACCTGGTGCTGGAGTTCACCCCGGAGGACACCGACGGCTGCGCGCTGACGGTGGAGTACAACACGGACCTGTTCGACGCCCGGACCGTGGCCCGGATGGCGCGCCACCTGCACCGCCTGCTGGCGGGCATGGCGGACGGCCCGCAGCGCATCCTCGCCGAACTGCCCATGCTCTCCGAGGAGGAGCAGCGCACGCTGCTCGACTCCTGGAACCCGCCCGCGCACGGCGCCCGCGACCTCCCGGACACCGTGCTGCCCGTGCTGCCCGTGCTGTTCGAGGCGCAGACGGCCCGCGCGCCCGGGCGGACCGCCGTCGGCTGCGGCCCGGTGCGGCGGGACTACGCGGAGGTCAACCGGCGGGCCAACCGCCTCGCCCGGCTGCTGGTCGCCCGGGGCGCGGGCCCCGAGCGGCTGGTCGCGCTGTGCCTGCCGCGCTCCGCCGACCTGCCGTCGGTGCTGTGGGCGGTGCTCAAGTCGGGTGCGGCGTACCTGCCGGTGGACCCGGGCTACCCGGCCGAGCGGATCCGCTTCATGCTGGCGGACGCCGGGCCCGCGCTGGTCCTCGCCACCCGGGAGACGGCGGCCGCGCTGCCCGAGGGGTGGCCCGTCCTGCTGCTGGAGGACGGCGCCGGCCTCGCCCCCGACCCGGCGGGCGCTGATTCGGCGGACGCCGATCTTACGGACGCCGACCGCCTCCGGCCGCTGCTGCCGGAGCACCCCGCCTACGTCATCTACACCTCGGGGTCGACCGGCCGGCCCAAGGGCGTCGTGATCACCCACCGCAGCGTCGTCGCCCTCGCCCGCTGGGCGGCCGAGCGGTTCGGGCCCGGCGGGCTGGACCACGTGCTCGCCGCCACCTCGCTCAACTTCGACGTGTCGGTCTTCGAGCTGCTCTGCCCGCTGCTGGCGGGCGGCAGCGTCGAGGTGGTCGCCGACCTCGCCGCCCTCGCCGAGGAGCCGGCCCCGCGCCGCGTCGGCCTGGTCAGCGGCGTGCCCTCGGTGATCTCCCGACTGCTCGCCGGGGGCGCCGCCCCGGTCGACGCGGGCACCGTCGTGCTGGCCGGCGAGGCCCTCTCCGCCCAGGCGGTGGGCGACCTGCGGCGCGCCCTGCCCGGCAGCGCGATCGCCAACATCTACGGCCCCACCGAGGCCACCGTCTACGCCACCGCCTGGTTCGCCGGTGACCGGCTGCCGGAGCAGGCGCCGCCGATCGGCAGGCCGCTCGCGCTGACCCGGACGTACGTCCTCGACCCCGGGCTGCGCCCGCAACCGCCGGGCGTGGTCGGCGAGTTGTACCTCGGGGGCGGCGGTCTGGCGCGCGGCTACCTGGGCCGCCCCGGGCTCACCGCCGCCCGGTTCGTCGCCGACCCGTACGGCGCGCCGGGGGAGCGGATGTACCGCACCGGAGACCGGGTGCGGTGGAACGCCGACGGCGAGCTGGAGTACCTCGGCCGGATCGACCAGCAGGTCAAGGTGCGCGGCTTCCGGATCGAACTGGGTGAGGTGGAGGAGGCGCTGCGGCGCTGCGAGGGCGTGGCGGAGGCGGCCGCCACCGTCGCCGACGGCGAGGGAAACCGGCGCCTGGTCGGCTACGTGGTCCCCGTCCCGGGCGGCCGGGTGGAGCCCGAGGCCGTACGCCGGGCGCTCGGCCTGGCCCTGCCCGACTACCTGGCGCCCTCGGTCGTCGTGCCGCTGCCCGCGCTGCCGCTCAACCCCAACGGCAAGCTCGACCGGAGCCGGCTGCCCGACCCGGGGCCGGCCGTGCCCGCCGTACGCCACGTCGCGCCCCGAACCCCCGCCGAACAGGCGCTCGCCACCATCTGGGCGGAGGTGCTGCGGCTGGAGCGGGTCGGCGCGGACGACAACTTCTTCGACCTCGGCGGCGACTCCATCCTCGGCATCCAGGTGGTGGCCCGCTCCCGGCAGGTGGGGCTGGCGGTGACCTCCGGGGACCTCTACCGGCACCAGACGGTCGCCGCGCTGGCCCGGTGCGCGGACGACGCCGAACGGCCGGCCGTGACCGCCCGGGTGGCCGCCACCGGGGCGGGCGTCCTGACCCCGATCCAGCGCTGGTGGCTCGACCGGGCCGCCGGGCGCGCCGGGCACTTCAACCAGGCGCTCTCCCTCCTGCTGGGCGCCGACGTGGACCGGGCGGCGCTGGAGGACGCTCTGAACGACGTGGTCGCCCACCACGACGCGCTGCGCTCGGCCTTCACGGCCGAGGCCGGCGAGCCCGACCCCGCGGAGCCCCGCGACGGGGAGCCCCGTAACGGAGAGCCCGGCGGCGTGCGCTGGCGGATCGACGACCGGGCGCCCCGGATCCGCCTGGGCCGGCACACCGGCCCGGACGGCGACACCCCGCACTTCGGCCCCTTCGACCTGGGCGGCGGCGACGGCCCGCTGCTGCGCGCCGTGCTGCACGAGCGCGGTGCGGGGCTGCCGCCGGTCCTGCACCTGGCCGTCCACCACCTGGTCGTCGACGGGGTCTCCTGGCGGGTGCTGGCGGAGGACCTCGACGCGGCCTACCGCGCCCGCCGCGACGGCCGGGACGGGGCGGCGGCCCTGCCGGCGAAGTCCTCGCCGCTGCGGCAGTGGGGGCAGCGGCTCGGCGCGTACGCGGCGGCCGGCGGCTTCGAGGACGAGACGGAGTACTGGGCGCGGGCCGTCCCCGCGCAGGACGGTGACGCCCCGGTGGACCCGTTCCCGGCCGACCTCGCGGGGGCCGACACCCACGCCTCGGCCCGCTCCGTCACCGTGCGCCTCGACGCCGCCGACACCGCCGCCCTCCTGCGGACCCTGCCCGACACCTACCGCACCCAGGCCAACGACGTGCTGCTGAGCGCCCTCGGCCGGGCCCTGTGCGGGGCGAGCGGGCTGGAGCGGGTCGTGGTGGACGTCGAGGGGCACGGGCGCGAGGAGTTGTTCGCCGACCTCGACCTGAGCCGCACGGTCGGCTGGTTCACCACCCGGCACCCCGTGGCGCTGGCCGTGCCCGCCGGGGCCGACTGGGACGGCGTCCTCAAGCGGGTCAAGGAGCAGCTGCGCGCCGTCCCCCGACGGGGCCTCGGTTTCGACGCCCTGCGCCACCTGGGGCGCCCAGGCACGGCCCCCGACGCCCCGGCCGCGCGGATCAGCTTCAACTACCTCGGCCGGATGTCCTTCCCGCAGGACGCGGCCGGGCTCTACCGCGGCACCTTCCGGCCCCTGGAACTGGACGCCGACCCGCACGTCGAGCGCCCGCACGCCCTGGAGGTGGTCGGCCGACTCGACGGCGACGCGCTGGAGTTCAGCTGGTTCTACTCCGGCGCCGTGCACCGGCGCGACACCGTCGAGGCCCTGGCCCGGCACTTCGCCGCCGAGCTGGCCGACCTCGCGCGGTACGCGGCCCGCCCGGGCGCCGCCGGGCGCACCCCGTCCGACTTCCCGCTGGCCCGGCTCGACCAGGCGGCCGTGGACCTGATCACCGACGGCGACCCGGGCGCGGTGGAGGACGTCCTCCCGCTGACGCCGACCCAGTCCGGGATGCTCTTCCACGGCCTCGCCGAGGAGGACAGCGGTGCCTACTTCCAGCAGCTCGACTTCGTCCTGGACGGCGTGCCCGACCCGGGGCGGCTCGCCGCCGCCTGGCAGTGGGTCACCGACCGCACCCCGGTGCTGCGCGCCCACGTCCGCTGGCAGGAGGTGCCCGAGCCGCTGCTGGTGGTGCGGCGGCGGGCGGCCGTGCCGGTCACCCACCTGGACTGGCGCGAGCTGTCCGAGCCCGAGCGCCGGGGCCGGCTGGCCGAGCTCCTGGACCGCGACCGGGCCCGCGGGCTGGACCTGGCCCGGGCCCCGCTCCAGCGGCTGCTGCTCATCCGCCTCTCCGACACCCGGGTGCGCGTGCTGTGGTCCTTCCACCACCTCGTCCTGGACGGCTGGAGCCTCTTCCAGGTGCTGTCCGACGTGTTCGCCGTGCACGCCGCGCTGACCCGCTCCGGGCCGGAGACGGGAGAAGTCCCGTCCGGCACCCTGCCATCCGGCACCGAGTCCTTCGGCACCGTCCCGTACGGCACCGTCCCGTACGGCACCGTCCCGTACGGCACGGTGCCGGAGCGCCGGCCCTACCGCGACTTCGTGGCCTGGCTGTGCGAGCGCGACCCGGCGGAGGCCGAGCGGCACTGGCGCGGGCGCCTGGCCGGGCTGGCCGAGCCGACGCCGCTGCCGTACGACCGCGAGCCGCGCCAGAGCCACCGCGCGGAATCCACCCGGGCCGTGCCGTTCACCCTGCCCGCCGCCGCGACCCGGGCGCTGGAAGGCCTCGCGCGAGGCTCCGGCCTGACCCTGAACACCCTGGTCCAGGGCGCCTGGGCGATCCTGCTGGGCCGTCAGGCGAACCGGGACGAGGTGGTGTTCGGCACCACCTCGTCCGGGCGGCCGCCCGAGCTGCCCGGCGTCGAGACGATGACCGGCCTGTTCATCACCACCCTGCCCACCCGGACGGCCGTGCCCGCCGACGGCACCCTGCTCGACTGGCTCCGCACGCTGCAACGGGAGCAGGGCGAGGACCGGCGCCACGGCTTCGTCCCGCTCACCCGCCTGCGGGCCGCCACCGTCCTCCCCGAGCAGACCGCCCTGTTCGACAGCATCGTCGTCTTCGAGAACTACCCGGTCGAGGACGATGCGGCCGCCGCGCACGGCCTGCGCCTGCGCGACCTGGACGGCATCGAGACCACCAACTACCCGCTCGCCCTGCTGGCCTACCCGGGGCCGGAGCTGGCCCTGCGGCTGTGCTACGACCCGCGGCTGTTCGACGAGGCCACCGTCCGGCGGATGGCCGGGCAGCTCACGGCCGTCCTGACGGGACTGCCCGGGGGCGCCGGGGGCCCGCCCGCGCGCGTGCCGCTGCTGACCGCCGGGGAGCGCCGACGGATCCTCGTCGACTGGAACGCCACCGCCGTCGGACGGACCGAGCGCGACATCGCGGACCTGTTCGCCGAGCAGGTGCGCCGCCGCCCGGACGCCGTCGCCGTGGAGGCGGGCCACGAGCGCCTCGGCTACCGCGACCTCGACGCCCGCGCCGCCGCCCTGGCCGGCCGGCTGGCCGCGCTCGGCGTCGGCGCCGAACGCCCGGTCGGCGTGCTCATGGACCGCTCCGTCGACCTGGTCGTCGCCCAGCTGGCGCTGGTCCGGACCGGCGGGGTCTACGTGCCGCTGGACGGCAGGGCGCCGCGCGAGCGGCTGCACCTGATGCTGGCCGAGGCCGGCGCGGACCTGCTGCTCACCGACGCGCACGGGGACCGGATGGCCCGCGAACTGCGGCCGGACGGGCAAGTGCTTCGCGTCGACGGGCAGACCTTCGCGGCCCGGCCGGGCCCGGCCCCGGCCCCGGCCCCGGCCGCGGCCCCGGCGCTCCACCCCGACAACGTCCAGTACCTGATGTTCACCTCGGGCTCCACCGGCACCCCCAAGGGCGTCGCGGTGCGCCGGCGCGACGTCGCCGCGCTCGCCCTGGACCGTGCCTTCGCCGGCCACGACCGGGTGCTCGTGCACTCCCCGCACGCCTTCGACGCCGCCACCTACGAGCTGTGGGTGCCGCTGCTGCGCGGCGGCACCGCCGTGCTGGCCCCGCCGGAGGACCTGGACGCCGCCGCCGTCCGCCGCGCCGTCACCGAGCAGGGCGTGCAGTGCCTGTGGCTGACCGCCGGCCTGTTCCGGCTCCTCGCCCAGGAGGACCCGGGCTGCCTGCGCGGCGCCCGGGAGGTGTGGACCGGCGGCGAGGCGGTGCCCGGCGCGGTCGTGCGCCGCGTCCTGGAGGCCTGCCCCGACCTCACCGTGGTCGACGGCTACGGCCCGACCGAGACCACCACGTTCGCGACCCGCCGGGCCTTCCGCCCCGGTGACCGGCTGCCCGCCGTGCTGCCGATCGGACGCCCGCTGGACGACACCCGGGTGTACGTGCTGGACGGCGCCCTCCAGCCGCAACCGCCCGGCATCACCGGCGAGTTGTACATCGCCGGCGCCGGCGTCGCGCGCGGCTACGCGGGCCGGCCCGGCGAGACCGCCGCCCGCTACCTCGCCGACCCCTTCGGGCCGCCCGGCGGCCGGATGTACCGCACCGGCGACACCGCCCGGTGGAGCGAGGACGGTGAACTGCACTTCGTGGGCCGCGCGGACGACCAGATCAAGATCCGCGGCTTCCGCATCGAACCCGCCGAGATCGAGGCGCGGCTCACCGCCCACCCGGCCGTCGCCGAGGCCGTCGTCTCGCTCCACGAGGACGCGGGGCGCAAGCGGCTGGCCGCCCACCTGGTGCCGGCCGGCGGCGCCGAGCCGCCCTCCGCCACGGCGCTGCGCGCCCACCTGGCGGCCGACCTGCCCGACTACATGCTGCCCGCGGCCTTCGTCACGGTCTCCGAACTGCCGCTGACCGCCAACGGCAAGGTGGACCGCCGGCGGCTGCCCGCCCCCGACTGGTCGGCGGCGGGCGACCGCGCCCACCGCGCCCCGAGCACCGACACCGAACGCGTCCTCACCGCGATCTGGGCGGAGCTGCTCGGCGTGGAGCGGGTCGGGGTCGACGACGACTTCTTCCTGCTCGGCGGCGACTCGATCCTGAGCATCCAGGTCGTCTCCCGCGCCCGCGCCGCCGGTCTCGCGCTGTCCCCCCGCGACCTGTTCCGGCACCCCACCGTCGCCGCGCTGGCCGCCGTCGCCGGCACCGCCGCCACCGTCGCCGGGACCGAACCCGTCAGCGGCGAGGTGGGCCTGACGCCCATCCAGCACTGGTTCCTCGACCCGCACCCGCCGTACGCCGCGTCCTTCGACCAGTCCGTCGTGGTGGAGGCGCCCGGCGAGGTCGACCCGCAGGCCCTGCGCCGCGCCCTGACCGCCCTGTGGGCCCACCACGACGCCCTGCGCTCCCGCTTCACCACCGGGACGGACGGCGCCTGGCAGCAGCACTGCGCCCCCGCGGACGCCGCCGCGCCCGAGCTGCTGGAGGTCGTCGACCTCGGCGCCCTGGACCGGGCGGCGGCCGAGGCCGCCGAGGCCCGGGCCACCGAGGCCGCGCACGCCGCGTTCCGGCTGGACACCCTCCCGCTGCTCACCGCCCGCCTGTTCACCACCGACGGCACCCGGCCCGCCCGGCTGCTGCTGGCCGTCCACCACCTGGTCGTCGACGGCGTCTCCTGGCGGATCCTGCTGGAGGACCTGGAGACCGCCTACCGGCAGGCCGTGGAGGGCCGGCCGCTGCGCCTGCCCGCCCGCACCACCTCCGTGCGGGAGTGGACCCGCCGCCTGCGCGAGCACACCGCGGCCGGCGGCTTCGCGGGCCGGCACGCCCACTGGGCGGCGGCCGCCCGGCACTGCGCGGCCGCGCTGCCGGTGGACGGCGACGGCGGCAACACCGCCGCCGACCTGCGCGCCGTCACCGTCCGGCTGGACCGCGAGCGCACCGGGCGCCTGCTGCGCAAGGTCCCCGGGGTCTACCGCACCCGGATCGACGACGTCCTGCTCACGGCCCTGGGCCGGGTGCTCGCCGAGTGGACCGGGCGGAGCACCGTCGCGATCGGCTTGGAGGGGCACGGCCGCGAGGACCAGCTGTTCGAGGACGTCGACCTGTCCCGCACGGTCGGCTGGTTCACCTCGCTCTTCCCCGTCGCCCTCGACGTCCCGGACGGGGACTGGGGCACCGCGCTGAAGGCCGTCAAGGAGCAGCTGCGGGCGGTGCCGGAGCGCGGCCTCGGCTACGGCGCGCTGCGCCACCTCGCCCGGGACGAAGAGCTCGCCGACGCCCCGGCCCCCGGGATCAGCTTCAACTACCTGGGCCGCTTCGACTGGTCCGCCGACGGCGCCGCCCTGGTGCGCGCCGTCCCCGGCGGCCTCGGCGGCACGGAGGCGCCCGGCACCGAGCGCCCGCACCTGCTGGACGTCGTCGCCCGGGTCGAGGACGACCGGCTGGAGATCGGCTGGTACTACAGCGCCGGCCGGCACCACGAACGGACCGTCACCGCGCTCGCGGACGCCATGCTGCGCGCCCTGGAGGACCTCGTCGCCCACTGCGCCGAGCCCGGCGCCGGCGGCCGCACCCCCGCCGACTTCCCGCTGGCACGGCTGGACCAGGCGGCGGTGGACCGGATCGCCGGGGACGGCCGCTCCGTCGCGGACGTGTACCCGCTGACGGCGATGCAGGCGGGCATGCTCTTCCACAGCCTGCTGGACCCGGACGCCCACACCTACGTCAACCAGGTCCAGCTGGTCCTCTCCGGGGTCACCGACCCGCACGCCCTGGCCGCCGCCTGGCAGCAGACCGTGGACGCCAACGCGGTGCTGCGCACCCGGCTCGCCTGGCAGGACACCGCCGAGCCGCTCCAGGTCGTGCAGCACCGGGCCGCCGTCCCGGTGACCCACCACGACTGGACGGGCCGCCCGGCCGACCGGGTCGAGCGGGACACCGCCCGGCTGCTCGCCGAGGACCGCGCGGCCGGCCTCGACCTGGCCGCCGCGCCGCTGATGCGGCTGTCCCTGGTCCGGCTGTCGCCGACCCGGGTGCGGGTGGTGTGGACCTTCCACCACGTCCTGCTCGACGGGTGGAGCGCGGCCCAGGTCTTCGACGAGGTGTGCGAGCGCTACGCCGCCCTGGCCGCCGGGCGCCGGCCGAACCCGGTCGTGCGCGCCCCCTTCGCCGACTACCTGCGCTGGCTGTCCGGGCAGGACCCGGCGCGGGTCGAGCGGTACTGGCGCGACACCCTGGCCGGGTTCCCCGCCCCCACCGAACTGCCCCGCGACCGGCGCCCGGCCGAGGCGCACCGCGCGTCGTCATCGGCATCGGTGCGGGTGACCCTCGACAACGACCTGTCGGAGCGGCTGCGGACCACCGCCCGGCAGGCCGGGCTGACCGTCAACACCGTGCTCCAGGGCGCCTGGGCGCTGCTGCTCTCCCGCTACGGCGGCGGGGACGACGTGGTCTTCGGCACGATCGTCTCCGGCCGGCCCGCCGAACTCCCGGGCGTCACCTCGATGGTGGGGCTGTTCATCAACGCCCTGCCCACCCGGGTGCGGATCGACGCCGGCCGCTCGCTGCTGGAGTGGCTGCGGGAGCTCCAGGACGCCCAGTCGGAGGCCCGCCGGTACGACGCCGTCTCCCTGGCGCAGCTCCAGAACTGGAGCGAACTGCCGGGCGGCACCGCCCTGTTCGACAGCATCGTGGTCTTCGAGAACTACCCGTTCGACGCGCAGGCGCTGACCCGGCACGGCCTGGGCGTCGAGACCGAGCACGTCCTGGAGCCGACCAACTACCCGCTCGGCGTGGTGGTCGCCCCCGGCGACGCCATCGCGGTCAGCCTCGACCACGACCCGGCCGTCTTCGACACCGCCACCGTCGAGGCGCTCGGGGCGGGCCTGCACACCCTGCTGACGGCGATGGCGGCCGGCCTCGACCGGCCGACGGCGCAGCTGCCGCTGCTCGACCCGCCGCGGGGGCGCGAACTCGTCGACCGCTTCGGCGGGGCGGTGGTCGAGGCACCGCAGGACACCGTGCCCGAGGCCTTCGCCCGGCAGGCCGCCCGCACGCCCGACGCCCCGGCCGTCCGCTGCGGCGACGTGCTGCTGACCTACCGGGAGCTCGACGAACGGGCCAACCGGCTGGCCCGGCTGCTGATCGCGGCCGGCGCCGGGCCCGAGCGGTTCGTCGCGCTCGCGTTGCCCCGCACCGCCGACCTGGCCGTGGCGCTGCTGGCGGTGCTCAGGAGCGGCGCCGCCTACCTGCCGGTCGACCCCGGGTACCCGGTGGAGCGGATCGCGTTCCTCTTCGCGGACGTCCGCCCCGACGCCGTGGTCACCGACACGCAGACCGGAGGGCGGCTGCCGGCGGGCCCGTTCACCCGGATCGTGCTCGACGACCCCGGGTGCGCCGGACGGCTCGCCGCCGCCCGCCCCGACACCGTGCGCGACGACGAACGGCTCGGCGCCCTGCTGCCGCAGCACCCCGCGTACGTCATCCACACCTCCGGCTCGACCGGCCGCCCCAAGGGCGTCGTGGTCGCCCACGCCTCGGTGCTGGCCCTGACCGACTGGGCCGCCGCCGAGTTCGCCGACCACGGCCTGGCCCACGTGGTGGCCGCCACCTCGCTCAACTTCGACGTGTCGGTGTTCGAGATCTTCTCGCCCCTGCTCGCCGGCGGCTGCGTGGAGCTCGTCCGGGACCTGCTGGCCCTGGCCGAGCGCCCCGGGCCGTGGCGGGCCGGCCTGCTCAGCGCGGTGCCCTCCGCCCTGGGCGGCCTCCTCGCGGAGGACGCCGTGCACCTCGGCGCGGACACCGTCGTCCTGGCCGGCGAGGCCCTGCCCGCCCGGACCGTGCGCCGGCTGCGCGAGGCCGTCCCCGGCTGCCGGGTGCTGAACATCTACGGCCCCACCGAGGCCACCGTCTACGCCACCGCCTTCGCCTGCGACCCCGCCGACCCCGACCGGGACCCGCCGATCGGCCGCCCGGTCGGCGGCGCCCGGGCCTACGTCCTGGACGACCGGCTGCGCCCGGTGCCCGTCGGCGCGCCGGGGGAGCTGTACCTGGCCGGCACCGGCGTCGCCCGCGGCTACCTGCGCCGCCCGGGCCTGACCGCCGCCCGGTTCCTGCCCGACCCCTTCGGCCCGCCCGGGCGCCGGATGTACCGCACCGGGGACCTGGTGCGCTGGACGGCCGACGGCGACCTCGGCTACCTCGGCCGCGCGGACGACCAGGTCAAGGTGCGCGGCTTCCGGATCGAACTCGGCGAGGTCGAGGCCGCCCTGGCCCGCCACCCGCAGGTGTCGGCCGCCGCCGCCCGGGTCGTCGACCACGACGGCCACCGGCGCCTGGTGGGCTACGCGGTGGCCCGCGACGGCGCACTGCCCGACCCCGTCGAGTGGCGCGCCTTCCTCGGGAGCACCCTCCCCGACCACCTGGTGCCCGCGCTGGTGGTGCCGCTGGAGCGGCTGCCGCTCGGCGCCACCGGCAAACTCGACCGCCGCGCGCTGCCCGCCCCGGTGTGGGCCACCCCGGCCGCACGCGGCGACCGACCGCCGCGCACCGCGACCGAACGCACCCTCGCCGCGATCTGGCGCGAGGTGCTCGGCGTGCCCGAGGTGGGCGCGGACGACAACTACTTCGCGCTCGGCGGCGACTCGATCCTGGGCATCCAGATCGTCTCCGCGGCCCGCCGGGCCGGCCTCGCGCTCACCCCCCGGCACCTGTTCGCCCACCAGACCCTGGCCGAACTCGCCCTCGCCGCCGAAGAGTCGCCGAGCCCGGCGGTCGCCGCCGAACAGGGCGCCGTGGTCGGCGACGCCCCGCTCACCCCCGTTCAGCACTGGCTGCTGGACACCCTCGGCGGGGACACCGCCCAGTTCACCCAGTCGGTCTCCTTCACCCTCGCCCCCGACACCGAGGAGCCCCTGCTGCGGGCCGCGCTCGCCGCCGTCCTGGACCGCCACGACGCGCTGCGCCTGCGGTTCCAGCCGCTCGGCGACGGGCGGTGGCGCCAGCACGGCACCGCGCCCGGCGACCTGCCGGAGCTGCGCACGCATCAACTGCCCGCCGCCCCGGCGCAGGAGCGCGAGGCGACGCTGCGCGAGCTGGGCGAGCGCCTGGCCGCAGGCTTCGACCTGGCCGAAGGGCCGCTGCTGCGGGCCGCGCTGTGCCGCTTCGACGGCGAGCGGCGCCCCGTCCTGCTGCTGGCCGCGCACCACCTGGTGGTCGACGCGGTGTCCTGGCGCGTCCTCCTGGAGGACCTGGACACCGCCCACCGCGCGCTGAGCGCGGGCGGGCGGCCCGACCTCGGCCCCAAGACCACCTCCTTCCGGGCCTGGGCCGAACGGCTCGCCGAGCACACCGCGGCCGGCGGCTTCGACGACGAGCACGCCCACTGGTACGGCCTGGAGCACGGCGCCGCGACCGCCCTGCCGACCGACCTCGACGGCGCCAACACGGCCGCCACCGAGGAGTCGCTGGACCTCGCCCTCGACGCCGAGGACACCCGCCGGCTGCTCCAGGACGTCCCGGAGGTCTACCGCACCCGGGTCAACGACGTCCTGCTCTGCGCCCTGGGCCGGGTGCTGGCCCGCTGGACCGGCCGGGACCGGGTGACGGTCACCCTGGAGGGCCACGGCCGCGAGGAACTGTTCGACGGGGTCGACCTCTCCCGGACCGTCGGCTGGTTCACCACGCTGTACCCGGTGGCCCTGGACGTGCCCCGGGACGCCGACACCGGCACCGCCCTGAAGACCGTCAAGGAGAACCTGCGCGCCGTACCGCGCGGCGGGCTCGGCTACGGCGCCCTGCGCCACCTGCGGCCCGCCGCCGACCCCCGGCTGCCCGACCCGCCACGGCGGCTGCCCGACCTGCCGCAGATCGGCTTCAACTACCTGGGCCGGCAGGACCGGACCCTTACCCCCGGCGGCCTGCTGCACGCCCCGGCCGGCCCGCTCACCGGCGGCATGGACCGGGCCGCGGACCGTCCGCACCTGCTGGACGTGCTCGGCCGGGTGAGCGACGGGAAGCTGGCGTTCACCTGGTCGTACTCCCGCGCGGTGCACCACCGCGCCACCGTCGCCCGGCTCGCCGCCGAACTGCTGGACGAGCTGCGGGAGATCGTCCGCCACTGCGCCCAACCCGGCGCGGGCGGACGCACCCCCGCCGACTACCCGCTGGCCGCCCTGGACCAGGCCGCCGTCGACCGACTGGCCGGCACCGGACGGGACGTGACGGAGATCCAGCCGCTCACCCCCACCCAGACCGGCATGGTGCTGCACGGCCTGGACGAGGCCGAACACGGCCTGTACGTCGAGCAGATCACCTTCGTGCTGGACGGCGCCCGCGACCTGCGGCCGCTGGCCGCCGCCTGGCAGCACGTCGTCGACCGCACTCCCGTGCTGCGCACCGCCGTCGTCCTGCGCGACGTGCCCGTACCCCTCCAGGTGGTCCACCGGGACGTGACGCTGCCGGTCACCGAACACGACTGGAGCGCACTGCCGGAAGCCGAGCGCGAAGCCCGCCTGGAGCGGCTGCTCGCCGACCAGCGGGCCCGCCCGCCGGCCCTGGACCGGGCCCCGCTGCTGCGGCTCGACCTGATCCGGCTCGGCCCGGACGCGGCGCGCGTGGTGTGGACCTTCCACCACGTGCTGCTCGACGGGTGGAGCGTCTTCCACGTCCTGTCCGACGTCCTGGCCGCCCACGCCGCGCTCGCCCGCGGCGACCGGCCGGGCCTGCCCGAGCGCCGGCCCTTCGCGGACTACGTCGGCTGGCTCGCCGCCCGCGACACCGCCGCCGCCGCGGAGCACTGGCGCGGCGTCCTGGCGGACCTCACCACCACCGCGCTGCCCTACGACCGCAGGCCCGCCCAGGGCGACACGGCCCGCTCCGGCGCCTGGCTCTCGCACCGCCTGGCCGAGGCCGAGACGGACCGGCTCCAGGAGTTCGCCCGCCGGCACCGCCTCACCCTCAACACCCTGGTGCAGGGCGCCTGGGCGCTGCTGCTGTCGCGGTGGAGCGGGGAGCAGCGGGTGTGCTTCGGCACCACCGTCTCCGGGCGCCCGGCCGACCTGGCCGGCTCCGACGCCATCGTCGGCCTGTTCATCACCACCCTGCCCGCCCGCGTCACCGTCGACGGCGCCCAGCCCTGTGCCGCCTGGCTGCGCGCGCTCCAGGAGGAGCAGGCCGAGGACCGCCGCTTCGACCACCTGCCGCTGGCCGCGATGCACGGCCTGAGCGGGCTGGCGCCCGGGACGGCGCTGTTCGACAGCCTGGTGGTCTTCGAGAACTACCCGGTCGGCGACGCGACGGCCGGCGCCCACGGCCTGCTGATCCGCGAACTGGACGCCAGGGAGGCCACCAACTACCCGCTCACCGTGGTCGTCTCGCCCGGCGACCGGCTCGCCGTCGAACTCGGCCACGACCCCCGGTACATCGACCGGGACACTGCGGAGAAACTGGCCGCCCAACTGCTGCACACCCTCGCCGCGCTGGCCGGCTCGGACGGCGCCGCCCGCCTGGACGACCTCGACCTGCTGCCGCCCGGGGAACGCGAGCGGCTGCTGCGCGGCCCGGCCCGCCCGGCGGGCGGCCCGGTGCCCCCGGCGGCCCTGCCCGCCCTGGTCGAGGCCGCCGTGGACCGCCGGCCGCACGCCCCGGCGCTGAGCGCCCCCGGACTGGAGCTGACCTTCGCCGAGGCCGAGGCGCACGCCAACCGCCTGGCGCACCGGCTCATCGCGCGCGGCGCCGGCCCCGGCGAGGTGGTCGCCCTCCTGCTGCCGCGCTCGGCGGACATGGTGCTCGCCCAGCTGGCGGTGGCGAAGACCGGCGCCGCGTTCCTGCCGGTCGACCCCCACTACCCCGACGAGCGCGTCGAGTTCATGCTGCGCGACGCGGCGCCCGCGCTCACCCTGGACGCCAAGGAGGTCGCGGCGCTGCTGGCCGCCCCGCCGGACGGCGCCCCCGGCCACCGCCCCGCCGACCCCGACCGGCTCCGCCCGCTCGACCTGGACGACCCCGCCTACGTCATCTACACCTCCGGCTCCACCGGCACCCCGAAGGGCGTCGTCCTCACCCACCGCGGGCTGGCCGCCTTCGCCGCCGCCGAGGCCGAGCACTACCAAGTCGCCCCGGGGGACCGGGTGCTGGCCTTCGCCACCCCCAGCTTCGACGCCTCCGTGCTCGAACTGTGCATGTCCCTGCCGCACGGCGCCCGGCTGGTGGTGCCCGCACCCGGGCCGCTGCTCGGCGCCCAACTGGCCGAGGTGCTCCGGACGGAGGCGATCACCCACACCCTGCTGCCGCCGGCCGCCCTCGCCACCCTGCCCGCCGACACCCCCGGCACGCTGCCCGCGCTCAGGACCCTGGTGGTCGGCGCCGACGCGTGCGGCGCCGACCTGGTGGCCCGCTGGGCCCCGCACCACCGCATGGTCAACTCCTACGGCCCCACCGAGGCCACCGTGGTCGCCGCCTGGTCCGCGCCGCTGGCCCCGGACGGCGCCGCGCCGCCGATCGGCCGCCCGCTGCCAGGCACCGGCGCCTATGTCCTGGACGCCCGGCTGCGGCCGGTGCCCGACGGCGTCACCGGCGAACTGTGGCTGAGCGGACCGGCCCTGGCCCGCGGCTACCTCGGCAGGCCGGGCCTGACCGCCGCCCGCTTCACCGCCGACCCGTACGGGCCGCCCGGCACCCGGATGTACCGCACCGGCGACCTGGTGCGCCGCGACCACCGGGGCGAACTGCACTACCTGGGCCGCACCGACCACCAGCTCAAGCTGCGCGGCCACCGCATCGAGGCGGGCGAGGTCGAGGCCGTCCTGGTGCGCCACCCGGCCGTGCTGGACGCCGTGGTGACGGTGCGGGAGGACGAGCCCGGGCTGCCCCGCCTGGTCGCGCACCTGCTCGCGGCCCCCGGCGCCGAACCGCCGACCGGCGCCGAACTGCGCGCCCTGGCCGCCCGCTCCCTGCCCGGCCACCTCGTCCCCTCGGCCTTCGCCGTCCTCGACCGCTTCCCGCTCACCGCGAGCGGCAAGACCGACCGCGCCGCGCTGCCCGCCCCCGCACCCGAGGAGGAGCAGCGGCCCGGCCGGCTGGCGCCCCGCACGCCCACCGAGGAGGCCGTGGCCGAGATCTGGGCCGAGACCCTGCGGACGGCCGTGGGCGTGACGGACGACTTCTTCCAACTGGGCGGCGACTCCATGCGGGCCCTGCTGATCGCCTCCCGCGCCAACGATGCCTTCGGTGTCACGCTCACCCCCCGCGACGTCCTGGTCTCCCGCACCGTGGCCGCCCTGGCGGAGCTGGTGGAGGACCAGGTGCTGAGCGAACTCGAGGACGCCGTGTCCGGCGGCCCGGACGATGACGAACGATGACGAACGGTGAGGATCCGACGACCATGACGCCTTCGAAGCGAGACCGCGCCGAGGCCCTGCCCGCCGACCTGCGCGAAGCGCTGCGCCTGCGGCTGGCCGGGCGCTCCGGCGGCGCCCGGGCCGCCGCCGACCGGTCCATCCCGCAAGCCGACCGCAGCCGGCCGCTGCCGCCCTCCTTCGTCCAGCAGCGCCTGTGGTTCCTGGACCGGCTGCGCCCCGGCGACCCCCGCTACAACAGCGCGGTCGCCGTACGGTTCACCGGCCCGCTGGACCGCGCGGCGCTCGCCGGGGCGCTGGCCGCCGTCGTGGCCCGCCACGAGGGGCTGCGGACCACCTTCGACGAGGCCGACGGCCGCCCGGTGCAGACCGTGCGGCCGGCCGGTCCGGTGCCGCTGCCCGTCCGGGAGCCGGCCGACGGGGAGAGCCTCGACGCGATCCTGCTCCAGGAGTACTCCCGCCCCTTCGACCTCCGGCAGGGGCCGCTGCTGCGCGCCCTGCTGGTGCGCGAGTCGGACCGCTCGCACGTCCTGCAGGTGACGGCGCACCACATCGTCACCGACGGCTGGTCGATGGGCGTCGTCCTGGACGAGCTGTGCACCGGCTACGAGGCCCTGGCCCGCGGCGCCGCCCCGGACCTGCCCCCGGTGGCCGTCCAGTACCCGGACTTCGCGGTGTGGCAGCGCGAACAGCTCTCCGGAGCCCGGCTGGAGGGCCAACTGGCCCACTGGAAGGCGAAACTGGCCGGTGCGGTGCCGCCGGAACTGCCGCTGGACCACCCGCGGCGCGGCGAGGAGGCCGGCCCCGGCGCCGTCCACGCCTTCACCGTCCCCGCGCCGCTCACCGCCCGGCTGCGCGAGCTCGCGGCCGAGCGGCACGGCACCCTGCACACCGCCCTGGTCGCCGCCACCCAGGCGCTGCTGGCCCGCTGGTCCGGCCAGCAGGACGTCACCGTCGGCTCCCTGACGCCCGGGCGCTCCCGCACCGAGCTGGAACGGGTCGTCGGCTGCTTCGTCAACACCGTCGTCCTGCGCACCCGGGTGGAGCCCGCCGGATCCTTCCGCGACCTGCTCGCGGCCGCCACCGAGACCGGCAACGACGCGCTCGCGCACGGCGACACGCCCTTCGAACGGCTCGTCGAGGCGGTCGGCGCGCCCCGCCAGGCGGGCCGCAACCCGCTGTTCGACGTGCTGGTCCTGCTGCACCCCGCGCCGCCCGAGGCCACCACCCCGCACGGGCCGGCAGCCGCCCCGGTCGCCGTGCCCCGGCAGGCCGCCACCTTCGACCTCAGCGTCGAGTTCGTCCCGGACGGCGAGGCGCTCACCGGCCTGCTGGAGTACCGCGCCGACCTCTTCGACGCGCCCACCGCCCGCCGGATGGCCGACCAGCTCCTGCTGCTGCTGGCCGGCGCCGCCGCCGAACCCGACCGCCCGCTCGGCACCCTGCCGCTGCTCTCACCCCGGGAGACCAGGCAGGTCACCCGGGACTGGAACGCCACCGCGCTGCCCGTCGAGGACACCGGCTACCCCGAGCTGTTCGAGCGCAGGGCCGCCCTGACCCCGCACGCCCCGGCCCTGGTCGCCGGAGCCGAGCAGCTCGACTACGCGACCCTCAACACCCGCGCCAACCGGCTCGCCCACCAGCTCATCGCCCGCGGCGCCGGCCCCGAACGGCTGGTCGCGCTGCGGCTGCCGCGCACCGCCGACATGATCGTGGCGATCCTCGCCGTCTGGAAGGCCGGCGCCGGCTACCTGCCCCTGGACCCGGCCCTGCCGGCCGAGCGCCTGCGCTACCTGCTCGACGACGCCCGCCCGGCCCTGGTCCTGGACGAGCAGACGCTCCGGGCAATGCCCGACACCGGCCCGGACACCGACCCCGGCGACGCCGACCGGACCGCCCCGCTGCACCCCGCCAACACCGCGTACGTGCTCTACACCTCCGGCTCCACCGGCCGCCCCAAGGGCGTCGCCGTCCCGCACCGCGCGGTGGTGAACCTGCTCGCCGCCCACCGGGCGGGCTTCGTCGCCGACGCGGGCGGCGGGCCGCTGCGCGTGGCGCTGACCGCCTCGTTCTCCTTCGACACCTCCCTGGAGGGCGTGCTGCTGATAGCCGACGGCCACCCGCTGCACCTGGTCGACGAGACCACCAGGATGGACCCGGCCGCCCTGGTCGAGTACGTCGTGCGCCACCGCGTCGACTTCCTCGACCTGACGCCCTCCTACCTGCGCCAACTGCTGCCCGCCGGACTGCTCGACGACCCGCGCCACCGCCCCCGGGTGCTGATGCTCGGCGGCGAGGCCGTCGGGCCCCGGCTCTGGCGCGAACTCGCCGGGCACCCGGACGTCGCCGCCTACAACTACTACGGCCCCACCGAGTGCACCGTCGACGCGCTCGCCTGCCGCATCGCGGGCGGTGACCGGCCGCTGGTGGGCCGCCCGCTGCCCAACCTGCGGGCCTACGTCCTCGACGACCGGCTCCAGCCGGTGCCGCCCGGGGTGAGCGGCGAACTCCACCTCGCCGGCGAGCAGGTCGCCCGCGGCTACGCCGGCCGCCCGGGGCTGACCGCCGCCCGCTTCACCGCCGACCCGTACGGGCCGCCCGGCGCCCGGATGTACCGCACCGGCGACCTGGCCCGCTGGACGGCCGACGGGAGCCTGGAGTACCTCGGGCGCGCCGACGACCAGGTCAAGGTGCGCGGCCACCGGATCGAACCCGGCGAGATCGAGGCGGCGCTGCTCGACCTGCCGCAGGTCGCCGCGGCCGCGGTCGCCGCCGTGCCCGACGCGCGCGGCCACACCCGGCTCGCGGCCTACCTGGTCTTCGCCGACGGCGCGGCCCGCCCGTCCGCCGACCTGCGCGCCGCCCTGCGGCGGGTGCTGCCGGACCACCTGGTGCCGTCCTCGTTCACCGCGCTCGACACCCTGCCGCTCACCACCAGCGGGAAGCTGGACCGCCGCGCACTGCCCGCCCCCGACCCCGAAGGCGAAGGGCGGGAAGGGGAGTTCGTGGCTCCGCGCACCCCCGAGGAGGAGACCCTCGCCGGGATCTGGGCCGAGGTGCTGGGCGTGGTACGGGTCGGCGTCACCGACAACTTCTTCGAGCTCGGCGGCGACTCGATCCTGAGCATCCAGGCCGTCTCCCGGGCCCGCGCCGCCGGCCTGCGGATCGGCTCCCAGGACGTCTTCCGCCACCAGACCGTCGCCGACCTGGTCGCCGCCGCCCGCCCGGCCGCCGCCCCGGCCCCCCGGCCGCGCCGCGCGGACGGACCGGCCCCGCTCACCCCGGTCCAGGAGTGGTTCTTCGCCGCCCACGGCCCGCTGCGCCACTTCACCATGTCGATGCTGCTCGACCTGCCGCGCGACCTCGACGAGCCGGCCCTGGACCAGGCGCTGCGGGCGGTCCTGGCCGCCCACCCGGCGCTGCGCACCCGCTTCACCCGCGCCGGGGGCACCTGGCGCCAGGAGCCGGTCGCGGACCCGGGCACCGGGCTGCTGACCAGACTCGACCCGCCCGCCCCCGGCGCCGACACCGGCCCTGAAGCAGCACGGGCCGAGGCCGCCGACGCCGCCCGCGCCGCCCTGGACCCGGCCACCGGCACCCTGCTGCGCGCCGTCCTGTTCCGGGCCCGCGGCGACGCCCGGCCCCAACTCGTCCTGACCGCCCACCACCTGGCCGTCGACGGCGTCTCCTGGCGGGTGCTGCTCGCCGACCTGGAACAGGCCTACCGGCAGGCGGCGGCCGGGGACGCCCCGCACCTGGAGCCCGAGCCCACCCCGTTCACCGACTGGGCCCACCACCTCGCCGAACTGGTCCGGGCCGGAGGCCTCGACGACGACCTGCCCTACTGGAGCGCCGAGACCAGGGCCCCGGCCGCCCCGCTGCCCGTCGACCACCCCGGCACCCCCACGGCCGGCTCCGTGCGCACCCTGCGCACCCGGCTCGACCGCGTCACCACCGAGGCCCTACTGCGCAGCGTCCCCGAGGCCTACCGGACCCAGGTCAACGACGTGCTGCTCAGCGCGCTGGGCCGGGCCCTCGCCGACTGGACGGGCACCGAGCGGGTGACCATCGCCCTGGAGGGCCACGGCCGCGAGGAGCTCGTCGACGGCGTCGACCTCTCCCGGACGGTCGGCTGGTTCACCACCCAGTACCCCGTCACCCTCGCCCCGGCCGGCCCGGCCGGCGCCCCGGACTGGGCCGCCACCCTCAAGCAGGTCAAGGAGCAGCTGCGCGCCGTACCCCGCCGGGGCCTGAGCTACGAGGCCCTGGCCCGGCTCGGCCCGCCCGCCGCCGGCGCCCTGAAGGGCCGTCCGCTGCCGCAGGTCTGCTTCACCTACCATGGCCAGTGGACCGCCCCCGGGACCGGCGACTTCGCGCCCGCCGGCCAGGCGCCGGGCCGGGAGCTCGCCGCCGACGAGCCCCTGGACCACCTGCTCGACGTCTCCGCCGTCGTCGCCGACGGCGAACTGGAGCTCACCTGGCACTACAGCGACCAGGCGCACGAGACGGCCACCGTCCGCGCACTGGCGCAGGCCACGGCCGCGGCACTGACCGGCATCGTCGAGCACTGCGCCCGCCCCGACGCCAGCGGCCGCACCCCCTCCGACTACCCGCTGGCCGGACTGGACCAGGCCGGGGTGGACCGGATCGCCGGAGCCGGGCGGGACGTCGAGGACCTGCTGCCGCTCACCCCGCTCCAGGAGGGCATGCTCTTCCACCGCCTGGTCGGCGGCCCCGACGACGTCTACGTGGACCAGGCCGGCCTGCTGCTGGAGGGCGTGGGGGGGGCCCCCCCCCCCCCGCGGGCGGAGCGCGGGGGCCCGCCCCCGCCCCCGCGGACTTCGGCAGGGGGGGGTGTCGGGGTTGCGCCCCCCCCCCCGACGGTGGGGGGCG